>NZ_JBIQHY010000050.1:9083-44444 GCF_044508335.1 Actinomadura sp. | reverse complement strand
GGTCTTCCTGGAGGGACGCCGGCTGGACGCCGACTTCGACCCGCCGCCGATCTAGACCCGGCCCGCCGCGCCCACGGGCTCGGCGGCCAGTTCGCGGCCGATCACGTCCCGGATGTGGCTGATCAGTTTGAACAGGTCACGGCAGTAGACCGAGGGATTGCGGAACCCGGTGCCCGACCGGTACCGGTGCGGGTAGAGACCGCCTCCGCAGACCTCGTGCGCCGGGCAGGCCAGGCACTGCTCCGACAGCGCCCGCCGACCGATCTGCCGCGCCGCGACCGACGGCAGCGACAGGACGGCGTCGAACGGGTCGCGGGAAACGTGCAGCCGCGTACCGGCGGCCCCTTCATAGGCGGACTTCAGCGAGTCGACCTGCTCGATCTCGCCATTGGTCTCGACGACGGCCACGGCCACCGGGGACAACCCGACTGCCTCGCTCGCCGACATCCGGCCGAACAACAACCGGATGATCTCGCTGAACAACCGGATCCGCACCTCCGCGGCCTCCCCGCCGTACCAGCGGTCGAAGATGGCGATGAGCCAGTCCCCGTAGGGCGTCGACTCGTCCGGCGGACGTCCCGGCGGGGGCGTGTCCCAGTTCCCGTGCGGCAGCAGGAAGTCCATGCCGGGCGGCCCGAAGGACAGCAGCGACTCGTAGGTGGCGATCGGGTCGTTGCGCAGTTCGACCGTGCTCAGCAGGCCGCCGAACAGATGCCGGTACCGCGGCCGGGTGAGGCTCTCAAGCCCGTCCCGCACCGCACGGTAGCTGCCGCGGCCGTCGGCGCGGCGCCGGTGCCGGTCATGCCCCTCTTCGTCACCGTCCACGCTCACGCCCACCGAGACGTCGTACTCGGCGAAGAGATCGAGGAACAGCTCATCGAGCAGGACGCCGTTGGTCTGCACACTGAAGCCGACGCGCACATCCGGCTCGCAAGCAGCCAACAGGACTTCGATCGCATGTCGCAGATGCTCCACACCGGCGAGCAGCGGCTCCCCGCCGTGCAGGACGACCTCGACCTTCGATAACAGGTTCGTCCGGGCATGCTCGGCGATGCGCTGCGCCGTCCATTCGAGGACCTGCCGCGACATCCGCCGCGGCTGCCGCCGCCATCCCTGGTCGGCCATCTCGTACATGTAGCAGTAGTCGCACGCCAGGTTGCAGCGGCTGTGCACCTTGAGGATGAAGTCGCGGATCGGCGTGGGCCGCCACCCGCTTTCCAGGAGACCGCGCACGTCCAAGCCGCTGGGCCACTCCGTGCCGGGTTCGCCGCTGCGGACGCCCACCTGCCGGCCTCCCGCTGAGATCAACGACCCGGAGCCATTCCGTACTGATATGTCTGGTTTGCAAGATCGCTAAACATGATCGGCCGTACGGGCCCACCGCTCGTGGTCCCGCCACACCCCGTCGATCTTGATGAACTGCGGCGAGAACCCCTCCTTGCGGAACCCGAGCCGCCGGACAAGCTTGACGGACGCGACGTTCTCCGGCTGGATGTCCGCCTCCACCCGGTGCAGCCCCAGTTCCTCGAAGGCGTACGCGACCGCGAGCCCGACCCCTTCGCTCATGTATCCCCGCCCCGCGTAGGGCAGGAAGGCCGCATACCCGATCATGCCGCGCTGGTAGCACCCGCGGACGATCCCGTTGATGTTGACGGTCCCGACGAGATCTCCGCCCTCGCGCAGGCAGATGACCATCCCCACCGCGGAGACCTGGTCGAACCGCGCCAGATAGTCCGCGAAGTGCGCCGACGACTCGGGCAGCTTGACCCACGGCCGGTGGAACACGGCGCTGGCGCGCGCCAGTTCGATGAACCGCGCCTCGTCGTCCGGCCGGACCTGCCGGACCGCCACGCGGGTGCCCACCCCCAACACGCTCACCCGCGAAATCTAGCGCCTATCCGACCCCGGCCAGCACGCCCACCGCCGAGAGCACCGCGACCAGCTGTCCCGGACGTGGACCCGGCATACGGGTTCCGGTGTCTGCTGTGGCCTCGCCGCGTTGTTGCCGCAGGGTGGGCGATGGGCTCAGCCGGGAGAAGGCGGGGGCGGAGTCCCTGCGTCGGGGGCTAGGGGCGCCTTTCGGATGGCATAACAAAACGACGTGTGCTCGGCGGTCGCCGAACACACGTCGTCCAGAGTGGAGGTGGCGGGAATCGAACCCGCGTCCTTCGGTGATGAGTCAGGGCTTCTCCGGGTGCAGCCTGCTTGGCGTTTTCTCAGCCCCGGCGCTCACGCAGGCGTGTCGCCGACGGGCTCAGTCGCTGTTGGGTTTCCCTACCGGCCCCGCGACCGGGTCGGTAGGTGGAGTCTCCTTACGATGCCAGGTCCCGGGCCGGAGACGCTCCCGGGCTGACAGAGTTCGCTCCTCGCTCAGGCGGCGAGGGCGAACTCGGACTGCTTCTTGTTGGCAGTTATTTGTTTGCTGTCACAGGATTTACGAGGTCACGACAGCAACCCTCGACCCGCTTCCCCTGGCTCGAACGACCGAAGTCGAAGCCGGTCACCCCCATGTTCAGTTGTCAAAGCGGGCGTCCGAGGACGTCCGCACGATGACGTTACTAGGGTAACGCGCCCGCGGGCAACGTTAATCCCCGCAGACGACCGTGAGCCCCGGTGGGCGCGGTGCCCACCGGGGTCGACCGGCAGGGTCGGGCCGGTCCGGACGGCAGAGCCTCCCCCGAGACGAGGCTCTGGTCTCATCACGGCGACTGAGTCCGCAACCCCCCAAGCGGTGTCTCAGTCACCCGTAATGACGTCCGGGGGCGGGCGGATGGTTGCGTCCGGCGTGTAAAGAGATTCTCAAATCAGGAGTGGCCGGTCAGGAACTTGGCGGCGAGCTTGGCGGTGTTGACGCGGCCTTCGACGGCGATGGCGAAGGCGCGGTCGCCGGCGGAGCCGACGAACCAGGAGACGGTCTTGTTGTCGCCGCCGCGCACGTAGGTGGCGAGGGCGGCGACGCCGACGACGTCGCCGGAGACGCGGGCGGACTTCGCGTTGCCGCGGGTCGCGGTGCGGTTCAGGACGCGCTTCAGGCTGGCGATCGACTCCGACTGCAGGGACTGCGGCGCCGGCGCCTGGACGGTCTTCGTGATGTCCTGGTCCTTGAGGACGTACGGGGGCTTCCAGGTGCCGTTCTGCGCGGCGGCGGCCACGAGGGCCATGGCGAGGGGGCTCACCTCGACGCCGCTCTCGCCGACCATCGTGGCGGCCTTCTCGCCGTCGTTGGCGGGGGTGGGCACGGAACCGGTGAACGCGGGGACGATGAGGCCCCAGTCCTTGCCGATGCCGAACTGGGCGGCCTCCCGGACGAGGGCCTGCGCGTCGAGCTTGCCGCTGAGCTGCGCGAGGGACGTCTTGCACGACGCGGCGAACGCGTTGGCGAGGGAGCCCTCGCCGCCCGCCCGGTTCGCGAACGTCTTGCCGCCGACGGTGACGGTGCCCGGGCAGGTGGTCTTGGTGCCGTCGTCCAGGCCGGCCTGGGAGAACAGGGCCTCCGCGGACACGATCCCGAACGTCAGGCCGGGCGGGTAGTGGCCCTCGAAGGCGCGGTTCTCGCCGTTCGTCCCGTGGTTGGACACGGCGAGGACCTCGCCGGTGCTCGGCCGCACCACCACCATGGACGCCGGGTACGGCAGCGCCCGGAGCGTGAAGTCGGCGCGGGCCTGGTAGGCGGGGTCGAGGGTGGTCTGGACGCCCTTCGGCTCCTGGCCCGGCCAGGAGCGCAGCTCCTCGGTGTTCTTGCCCGTCTCGTCCTGCGCGACGACGCGGACGGTGGGGGTTCCGGCGAGGCGGCGCTGCTGCAGCAGCTGGATGCCGCTGACCCCGATCGTGTCGCCCGGCTGGTACGGGGCGCCGACCTGCTGGAGCCGGTCGGCGGTGGCGGGGCCGAGTTCGCCGATGAGCTCCGGCGCGTAGGCGGGCGCGATCGGCGCCCGGATCTGGCGGAGCTGCAGGCCCGGGATGGCGTTGAGCCGCCGGACGAGCGCGTTGTGCGCGGGCACCTGGAGGGTCAGCAGGGGCAGGAAGTCCTGCGGCGGGGCGGACCGGACGCGGCCGAGGAGGCGTTCGGCGTCGAGGCGGCGCCCGCCGTCCATCTTGGCCTGCTTGGCGAGCTGCTCCAGCGTCTTCTGCGGGTCGGCGAGCTGGCCGGGGTACACGCCGACGTTGTAGGCGCCGACCTCGCGCAGCACGGGGCGGCCCCGCGTGTCGGTGATGGGGGCGCGCTTCGGCACCTCGGTCACCACGGCGAGCCGCTGCCCCGGCTTCAGCTTGGTGTTGATGATGGACGGGCTCCAGACGACCTTCCACTCGCCGCCGACGCGCCGCAGGTGCATGAGGCCGGGGTACTCCCACGGCTGGCCGTTCTCACCGAGGTCGATCTTGACGGTGAAGCGCGCGTCGGCCTCGTCGCCCTTCTTGACGATCTGGTCGACGTCGCTGCCCTCCACCTCGGTGCCGAGGGACAGCCGCAGCGACGCCGCGTCGAGCTGCTGGCGGACGCGGGCGAGGGCGTCGGCGACCTCCTCCTTGTCGGCGCCGGTCGTGCGCGCGGCGGCCGCCTCGTAGTTGCCGACCTGCCAGGCGATCAGGAAGTCGCGGACGGCCGGCATCGCGGACGGCTCGGCGAGGGCGCCCGGCATCATGCTCGCGCCGACGGCGCCGCAGGCGATCAGGGCGCCGCCCGCGACGGCGATCGCCCGCCGGGGGATCCTGGGCGGTCCGCCCCGCCGGCCTCGGTTCTTCATCGACACCCTTCACCGTCTCCTGAACCGGGCCGCCGCCGCTTTCTGCATCTCGCGGTCGGCTTCCCGCTTGGCGATGGCCTGGCGCTTGTCGTAGGACTTCTTACCACGAGCGAGGCCGATCTCGACCTTGGCCTTGCCGTCCTTGAAGTACAGGGAGAGCGGGATCAGCGTCCAGCCCGGCTCGGACGACTTGGCGATGATCTTCTGGATCTCGCGCTTGTGCAGCAGCAGCTTGCGGCGCCGGCGGGGCGCGTGGTTCGTCCAGGTGCCCTGGGTGTACTCGGGGATGTGGACGTTCTCCAGCCACACCTCCCCGTCCATCACGTGCGCGTAGCCGTCGACGAGGGAGGCGCGCCCGGCGCGGAGCGCCTTGACCTCGGTGCCCATCAGCACCATGCCCGCCTCCCACGTGTCGTCGATGTGGTAGTCGTAGCGGGCGCGCTTGTTCTGGGCGATGAGCTTCCGCCCGGTGTCCTTCTTGTCCTTCTTGCGCCCGGTGTCCCGTGCCACGTCCTCAGTCCTTGTCCGGCGTTCGTCTGTCGAGCACGGTCGCGTGGAGGCCGCGCAGCACCGTCCGGGCGCGCCGCTCGGCCGCCTCCGGCGGGCGGTCGGCGGACACCGCCACGTCCGGCTCGATCCCGACCCCGTCGAGGTTACGGCCGCCCGGGGTGCGGTAGCGACCGACGGTCAGCTCGATGACCGACCCGTCGGCGAGCTCGATCGGCTCCTGGACCGAGCCCTTCCCGTATGTACGCGATCCTACGATCACCGCGCGGTCCCGGTCGCGCAGGGAACCCGCGACGATCTCCGCGGCGCTCGCGGTGCCGGCGTCGACGAGCACCACGAGCGGGACGTCCGGGTCGCCGGGCGAGGTGACCGTCCGCCGCTGCGCCGGCCTGCCGCGCGGCTCATAGGTGACGACCGGGCCGGAGGAGAGGAAGGACGACGCCGTCTCGACCGCCTCGTCCAGCAGCCCGCCGGGGTTGCCGCGCAGATCCAGCAGGACGCCGCCGGACGGCCTGCCGGACGGCGACCGCCCGGTGACGGCGGCGCGGACCTCCCCTCCCGTCCCGTGCGTGAAGGCGCCGACGCGGATCAGGCGCGCGTGCTCCGGAAGATCGGTCACGGTGACGTCTCCCCCGGGGACCGGTGTGCGGACGAGATGGAACCGCTTGGTTCGACGGCCGCGCTCGACGGTCAGTTCGACGGACTCGTCGGGACGTCCGCGCAGCGCCTCCGCCACGCGCGACATGTTCCAGCCGGCGACGGACCTGCCCCCGACGGCGGTGACCGCGTCCCCGGCGCGGACTCCGGCGCGCGCTGCGGGCGTTCCCGGCTGGACGCTGGCGACCAGCACGCGGCCTCCGGCGCCCGAGCCGCCGAGCCACAGCCCGACGCCGCTGTAGCGGCCGGTCAGCCGCCCTTCGACGTCGTCGTACTCATGGGCCGGGTAGTAGTGCGCCCACTTGTCGCCGAGGCCGCGCAGCATGCCTTCTATGGCGGCCCGGTCGAGCTCGCCGCGGCCGACCGGTCTCGCGGCCCGGCGGCCGATCTCCGTCGCGGCCTCGTCCAGCACGGACCCGCCGCCCGCGACGGCCGTGTGCCGCTGCGAGCCGGAACCGCTCACCACCCCGAGGGCGTAGGCGCAGACGATCGCCGCCGCGACGGCCAGCCCGCGCAGCGTCCGTCCCGGCCGCCTCCTCAGCGGAGGCACGGGTTCAGGGGCGACGCGGACCTGGACATGCGGCAAGTGTAGGGCGGACGGACCGCCCGGACCGGGCACTCCGCCCGGATCGGCTCAGCACGTCAGATCTTCAGGTATCTGCGCAGCGTCAGGAACGATGCGACGGCGCAGAGCAGCACACCGAAGCAGATCGACACGATGATGACGGCTATCACCGTGCTCCAGCCGAGCTGGCTGACCAGCTGGACGTCCCCGGCCAATCGGTCGATCAGCAGTTTCTTGCTGAAGACCAGCAGGATCGAGGCGAACATGCCGCCGATCAGGCCGGCGATGGCGCCCTCCAGGATGAACGGCATCTGGATGTAGGTGTTGGACGCGCCGACCAGCCGCATGATGCCGGTCTCGCGGCGCCGGTTGAACGCCGACAGCCGGACGGTGTTGCCGACCAGCATCACCGCGGCGATCACCTGGATCAGCGCGATCGTCAGCGCGGCCACCTGCAGGCCGTTCAGGATCCGGAAGAACCGCTTCAGGATCTCCTGCTCGTTGATCACCGTGTCGACGCCGGGCTGGCCGAGCATCGCCTGCGCGACCGCCTTGTACTCCTCGGGGTTGCGCAGCTTGACCCGGAACGAGTCGGGGATGTCGCCCTCGCGGGTGCTCTCCACGAAGCCCGGCGAGCCGGAGAAGCGGTCCTTGAACCGCTCGTACGCCTGCTGCTTGTTCTCGTACTCGACGTTGGAGACCTGCGGCATCTTCTCCAGGCTCGCCTTGAGCGTCTGCCGCTGCTGGTCGGTGACGTCCTGCTTCTGGCAGCTGGGGTTGGAGCTCGTCTTGGCGCACAGGAAGATCGAGACCTCGATCTTGTCGTACCAGTAGCTCTTGGACGCGTCGACCTGCTGCCGCAGGAGCAGCCCGGTGCCGAAGAGCGCCATGGCGATGGCGACGGTGATGACGAGGGAGATCGTCATCGTCATGTTCCTGCGGAGACCGATCCAGATCTCCTGGAGAACGAACTGTACGCGCATGCCTCGCTGTCCTTGATCGCCTTTGGTCCGCCCGGGGCCCGGGCGGCCTCACGAGGAAACGCGGCCCGATGCGGGCGGTCCCCGCCTTCTGGCTGTCGTACGCCCCGGCGGGAATCGTTGGTTCAGATGGTCAGTACGCCTGGCCGTACACGCCGCGGGACTGGTCGCGGACGACGCGGCCGTCCTCCAGCTCGACGACGCGCTTGCGGAACGCGTCGACGATCGCGGCGTCGTGGGTGGCCATGACGACGGTGGTGCCGGTCCGGTTGATGCGGTCCAGAACCTTCATGATGCCGATCGAGGTGGCCGGGTCGATGTTCCCGGTGGGCTCGTCCGCCAGCAGGATCATCGGCCGGTTGACGAACGCCCGCGCGATCGCGACGCGCTGCTGCTCGCCGCCGGACAGCTCGTCCGGCATCCGGTGGGCCTTGCCCTCCAGGCCGACCAGGTCGATGACCTCGGGGACGACCTTGCCGATGAAGCGCCGCGGCTTGCCGATCACCTCGAGGGCGAACGCGACGTTCTCGAAGACGTTCTTGTTGGGCAGGAGGCGGAAGTCCTGGAAGACGCAGCCGATCCTGCGGCGCAGGTGCGGCACCTTCCAGTTGCTGAGCCTGCTCAGGTCCTTGCCCGCCACGTGCACGTGACCCTGGGAAGGACGCTCCTCCTTCAGGATGAGGCGCAGGAAGGTCGACTTGCCGGAGCCGGACGGACCCACCAGGAACAGGAACTCGCCCTTCTCGATGGCGACGTTCACATGCTGCAGGGCGGGCCGGTTCTGGCTCGGGTAGACCTTGGTGACGTTGTCGAAATGGATCACGGCTGCATCACGGCGGTTCGCTGTAGGGGTTGGGGAGCGGCCCGGCCCGCGGCCACGGACGCGTCCGTGAGCACTTGCCTGCGCCGCCCGGCTTCACGACCGGGTGGGACGCGGAGCCTTCGAGCAGTGTAGAGGGGACCGGGAACTACCTCGTCCCACTCGGCGCGGTACGGGCTTTCGAGGGCGTCACTCAGCCCGATCGGTGCGTTCCGTCCGATCAGTGCCATGTGATCCGTCTCCCGACGTCCGGCCGTATTCCTACCGTCCAGGTCCCGGACTTGCCGGAACGACCATACAGTCCGGCTACGCTGGATGATGGCGAAAGATACCTAATAAGTGGACGGACACCGAAGAAGCGGACGCTTCCCCGCACGGACCCGCACGCCGATCCGGGAGATTGGGGCCCACGACATGAGCTGCGAACACCTGATCTGCGCTCACTGCTCGAACCCGGTGGTCGAAGGGCGCTGCCCCTCGTGCCGGGCCGCCCGGTCGGAGATGCACCGGCACGGTCCGTCCATCCCGCCCGCGCTCGTCCTGGCCGCGCTGGTCGCCCTGCTGTTCGCCGCGCTCGTCCTGCGCCGCATGTACGGCTGAGCGGTACCGCCGGGCCCGCGGCCCGTCAGGGCTTCTTGAGCGGGGGCGTCGCGGCCTTGGTGACCGCGCCGGCGTCGGCGATCATGTGCGCCTTGGCCTGCGCCCTGCCCTTCTTCGCCTTCGGCGGGTCGTAGGCGGCGAAGTGCAGCGTCGTGGTCGTGTCGACCTCGTTGCCCTCGACCGTCCCGTCCAGGAGGTGCTCGGCGTCCTCGGGGATCTCCGGCTTGGGGGCGTCCGGGTCTTCGCCGGCCAGCGCGGTGTTGCGGAACAGCGAGTAGATGACGAGGCCGCCGCCGCTCTCCGTCCGCAGCCCGAAGTAGGGGAACGGCGTCGCCGTGTAGACGACCTGGAGCTTGAGGTCCTTCTTCTTGGCCTTCTTCTTCGCGCGCTTGTCGTCCCGGTAGAAGCCGGTCGTCACGTCGCTCGACTTCATCACCTTGGCGGCGACGCTGCCGCCGCCTTCCGCGGCGATCGTCGCCTGGATCCCGCCGACGTCGCGGGGGCGGATCAGCAGGGACGTGTCGTCGGTGCTGAGCGCCTCCGCGTACCCGTCGTCGCCGATCGCGACCTTCGGCTCCTTGGCCTTCTTCTGGAGCTCCGTGGCGAGGGTGAGCTTCCAGCGGTCGGACTGCCCGCGCAGGACGAACGCCATCAGCACCCTGTGCTCGCTCTTGGGCTTGCCCATCACCGAGCGCTCGACCGACACCACGAACCACTGCGGGTAGGTGCCGTCCTTCAGTTTCGGCACGTACAGCTTCGGCTCGCCGTAGGCGAACCGCCGCACGGGGTCGCCGTCGTAGGCGGCCTTGCGGAACTCGGCGGCGGTGAGCTGGGACTGGCCGTCGGACGTCCAGGTGAGCGCCAGCCGCTCGTCGCCGGCGGCGCGGGCCACGTCCTCGTCGGTGACATAGGTGCGGAACGCCTGCTCCGCGACGTCCGGGGTCAGCGGCACCGGGGCGGGCGGCGACGTCTCGGGCACGCTGACGGTGGGCCGCGCCCGCGACTCGCCCTCGGCGCAGCCCGCGGCCGTGAGCGCCAGGATGAGCGGCACCGCGACCGCGATCACCCGCAGGAACCTGTGCAAAGACCCGTCCCCCGGACCGGTATCAATGCCGGCCGTCCTCGGCCGACCTCCTCGGCCCGTGATTCTGCCATCCACATGATATTGCCCCCGCGACCAGGCGGCGTCGGGACGGCGATGAGCACTGCCGGGACGGCGATAAGCTCGGAGCGTGGCAGCCATGGATCCGGAAGAGCAGCTCAAGGAGCTCGGCGCGACGCTCACCAGCATCGAGCAGGTGCTGGACCTCGACGGCATGCGCCGCGACATCGCCGAGCTGCGCGAGCAGTCGGCCGACCCCGACCTGTGGAGCGACCAGGAGCGCGCCCAATCGGTGACCCGGCGCCTCTCGCACCTCGAGAGCGAGCTGAACCGGGTCGAGGGCCTGCGCCAGCGGCTGGACGACGCCGCCACGCTGTACGAGCTGGCCCGCGAGATGGACGACGCCGACACCCGGGCCGAGGCCGACGAGGAGCTCGCGGCGCTGCACAAGGCCATCCAGCAGCTGGAAGTGCGCACGCTCATGTCGGGCGAGTACGACTCGCGCGAGGCGCTGATCACCATCAACGCGCAGGCCGGGGGCGTCGACGCGGCCGACTGGGCCGAGCAGCTCCAGCGGATGTACCTGCGCTGGGCCGAGCGGCACGGCTACCCCACCGAGGTCTACGAGACGTCCTACGCCGAAGAGGCCGGGATCAAGTCGACCACGTTCACGGTGAAGGCCCCCTACGCGTACGGGACGCTGCGCGGCGAGCACGGCACGCACCGGCTGGTGCGGATCTCCCCGTTCGACAACCAGGGCCGCCGGCAGACGTCGTTCGCCGGCCTGGACGTCGTCCCCGTGGTCGAGCAGAGCGACCACGTCGACATCGACGAGAACGACCTGCGGGTGGACGTGTACCGGTCGTCCGGGCCGGGCGGCCAGGGCGTCAACACGACCGACTCGGCGGTGCGGATCACCCACATCCCGACCGGGATCGTCGTGTCCTGCCAGAACGAGCGCAGCCAGCTGCAGAACAAGGCCACGGCCATGAACGTCCTGCAGGCCAAGCTCCTGGAGCGCAAGCGCCAGGAGGAGGCGGAGAAGATGTCCGAGCTGCGCGGCGAGGGGACGAGCAGCTGGGGCACGCAGATCCGCAACTACGTGCTGCACCCGTACCAGATCGTCAAGGACCTGCGCACCGGCGTCGAGGCAGGCAACCCCTCCGCGGTGCTGGACGGCGACATCGACGAGTTCATCGAGGCCGAGATCCGCTGGATGCGGCAGCGGGAGACGGCCTCCTGACCCCCTCGGCCTGACCGCCGCCCGGCCCCCGGCCCGACCCGTGCCCGACCCACGGCGGCCGCAGGTGACCTTCCACAGAGTTCCGCATTCGCAGAGTGACTGCGCGGTCACTCTGCGAGGATGGCGCGTGGTCCGGATCACCGTCGCCATTCGGGGGCCTCATGGCACGCACACTCGTTCCGATCCTCCTGCCCGGCCTGCTCGCCGCGGCGCTCGCCGCGGGCTGCTCCGGCGGCTCCGCCGCCGAGGCGGCGAAGCCCAGGGGGGCGCCCGCGCTGACCGCGGCGCAGGCGCAGCAGGTGCTCGCGTCCTACGCGCACGGAGCGAACCGCGCGGGGAGGCGGCTCAGCGGCAAGGCGCTGCGCGCGGTCGAGGCCGACCCGCAGCTGTCGATGGACGCGGCCGCGCTGAAGCTCCGGCGGGCCGTCCGGCGGCGCCCGCCGAAGCTGGCCTTCAGCGACACCGCGTTCTACATCCCGCGGCTCACCGGCTACCCGCACTGGTTCGCGGCCGACACCGTCACCGGCGAGGGCGACCGGGCCGTGCGGCACGCGATGCTGTTCACGCAGGCCAAGGCGGGGGCGCCGTGGCTGCTGGCGGCCGACCCGTACCCGTCCGCGCCGGCGCTGCGCGAGATCGCCCTCGACCCGGAGGGGTACGCCGCACCGGTCGACCCCGCCGCGAAGGACCTCGCGGTCGCGCCCGCGAAGCTGCCGCAGGCGCACGCCGCGCTGCTCACCGACGGTCCGCGCGCGTCCGGCGCCGCGCTGCTGGCCGACGGGGCGAAGACCAACGAGACCTACAAGGCGCTCAAACAGGGCGAGCAGGCGCTGGCGGGCCGCGGCGTCACGCTGTCGTCCCGGTTCTCCCCCGCGCCGTACCAGGTGTTCGCGCTGCGCACCAAGGACCGCGGGGCGGTCGTCTGGTACGTCCTGAAGCAGAACGAGGCGTACTCCGCGGCGAAACGGGGCAGGCTGGCGGTCAGCGGGGATCTCGTCGGGCTCGCCCCGGCCAGGGCCGCCAAGACGCGCATGGACACGACCGTCCTCGTGCAGTACCTGGCCACCGTTCCCGCCAAGGGCCGCGCCGCGGTCAGCGGCATGTACCGCAAGGCCGTCGCCGTGCACGGCGCCTGAACTCCGCCGGGTGCCGGGCGGCCCCGCCTTCCGACCGCTGCGCGGGCCGCCCGGCACCCGGCGGGTCACCTCCCCCGGCGGCTCGGCCTGGGCTTCCGCGAAGCTCTAAACTGGCGCGGCAAGTCCGACGAACTCGTCCGCTGAGGTGGGCCGTGCTCCGTGTGCGTCACCTGGCCGTGGCCGCGCTCCTGCTCGCGGCGGCCGGGTGCTCCAGGCCGGCGCCGGACGCCGCGACGGGCGCGAAGGAGCCGAGCGGCGAGCCCGCCGTGACGGCCGGCGAGTCGCTCGACGTCCTCAAGGACTGGACGGCGCGGCACAACGAGGCCATCGCCTCGGGTGACGAGCGGCAGTGGCGCGAGGCCGTGACGGGTGCGCTGGAGGCCCCGGTCGGCGCCCGGGTGCACACCTACGGGAAATTGCCCAAGACGGCGGAGATCTCGCTGGCGAACCCCGTGTTCTACGTGCCGCGCCTGGACGGTTTCCCCAAATGGTTCGGCGTCGCGGCGCTGGAGCGGTCGGCCGGCGGGGAGCAGCAGATCCTCGGGGTCTTCGTGAAGGCGAAGAAGGGGGACGGCTGGCGCGCCGCGCACTGGCTGACGTTCCAGGGGCAGCCGCCGCAGCTCGCGTACGACGAGGAGGGGTACGCGGTGCCGGCGCCCGACCGCGGCCTGCCGGCCGCGCACGCGAAGTACCTCGCGAGCGGCGACGAAAGCGCCGTGGTCCCCGACGCCTACTCGCGGAACGCCCGGGCGAAGAAGATCGGCGACTGGACGTCCGAGCCCGGCGGGTTCACGCCCGGCCCCGGCCCGTCCTACGCCCTGCGGACCAAGGACGGCGGGTCGCTGGTCTGGTACGGGCTGAAGCAGGAGCAGACGCTCACCGGCGGCGCGGACGACACCCTTCCGGCGGAGGTCCGCGACTACCTGGACAAGAACGACGACAAGCCGGGCAAGACGCTTCGCACGTCCTGGCAGTGGCTGGCCATCGGGTACGCGCCGCCCTCCGGCAAGGCCCGCGTCCTCGGCGAGTCGGTCTCCCTGACGGCCGCCCGCTGAAGGCACCCGGCGCCCGCCCCGAGCGAACGGGACGGGCGCCGGAGGGCTCTCAGGCTTCCTTGGAAGGCAGCGAGCTGGCCGTGACCAGGGTGCGGATCGCGCCCAGGGCCACCGACAGGGTGGCGAGGTCGAAGCTGTCGCTCTCCCAGATCTCGCTCAGCGTCTGCTGGGCGCGCTGGACGGCCGGCTTGTTCTTCTCCGCCCAGTGGATCAGGCGCTGCTCGGGACGGCCGCCGGGCTCGCTGGTGATCAGGACGTCCCTGGTGAGGGCCGAGTGCGCCGCGTACAGGTCGTCGCGGAGCGCGGAGCGGGCCAGCGTGCGCCACTTGTCGTCGCGCGGCAGCGCGATGATCCGCTCCCGGAGCCGGGACAGCTGGAGGCGGTCCGCCAGGTCGAAGTAGACCTCGGCGACCTCCTCCACCGGGCGGCCCGTGTCGTGCGCGACCCCCACCAGGTCGAACGTGGAGTAGGCGGGCACGAACGCGGCGCACTGCTCGGCCAGCTCGTCCGGCACCCCGAGTTCGGCGAAGCCGTCGCGGCGCTGCTCGAACGCGGCCAGGTCGAGGCCGACGAGCAGCTTCGAGACCTGCGCGCCGAGGGTCGCCGCGCCGCCGCTGAAGAAGTCGATGCTCTCCTGTATGTCGAACGGGGGCCGCCGGTTGTGCAGCAGCCAGCGGGCGGCGCGCTCGGTCAGCTTGCGCGCCTCCAGCAGCATCGCGATCTGCGTGGACTCCTCCACCTGGTGGGAGAGGCCCTCCACCGCGGCCCGGAAGCGCGGCATCTGGAACACCTCGCGGGCGACCAGGTAGGCGCGGGCGATGTCGGGCGACGACGCGCCCGTCTCCTCGTTCATCCGGAACACGAACGTGGAGCCGCTCGCGTTGACCACGTCGTTCACCACGGCCGTGGTGATGATCTCGCGGCGCAGGGGGTGCCGGTCCATGTAGCGGCGGAACCGCTCGCGCAGCGGGGTCGGGAAGTACTCCACCAGCCACGACTCCAGGTAGGGGTCGTCGGGCAGGTCGGAGGCGACGATCTCGGCGTCCAGCGCGAGCTTGGCGTAGGCGAGCAGGACGGAGAACTCGGGGCCGGTGAGGCCGTGCCCGGACTGCCGCCGCTCCGCGAGCGCCTTGTCGTCCGGCAGGAACTCCAGGTCCCGCTTCAGCCGGCCGTCGCGCTCCAGCTTGCGCATGTACCGGGCGTGGACGTGCAGCATCGCGGGCGCCTGCGCGCGGGACGCGGCGAGCACCACGTTCTGCGCGTAGTTGTCGCGCAGGACGAGCCGCCCGACCTCGTCGGTCATCTCGTAGAGCAGGGCGTCGCGCTGCTTGCCGGTCAGCTCGCCGTCCCGCACGACCTGGTCGAGCAGGATCTTGATGTTGACCTCGTGGTCGGAGGTGTCGACGCCGGCGGAGTTGTCGATGAAGTCGGTGTTGATGATGCCGCCGCCGCGCGCGAACTCTATGCGGCCGAGCTGGGTGACGCCGAGGTTGCCGCCCTCGCCGACGACCTTGCAGCGCAGCTCGGCGCCGTTCACCCGGACCGGGTCGTTGGCCTTGTCGCCGACGTCGGCGTTGCTCTCGATGGACGACTTGACGTAGGTGCCGATGCCGCCGTTCCACAGCAGGTCGACGGGCGCCTTGAGGACGGCCCGGATCAGCTCGTACGGGGTGAGCGCCTTCACCCCGTCCTCGATGCCGAGCGCCGCCCGCATCTGCGGGGTGACCTGGATCGACTTGGCGGTGCGGGGGAAGATCCCGCCGCCCTTGGAGATCAGCGCGGTGTCGTAGTCGGCCCAGCTGCTGCGCGGCAGCTCGAACAGGCGGCGGCGCTCGGCGAACGAGGCGGCCGCGTCCGGGTCGGGGTCGACGAAGATGTGCCGGTGGTCGAACGCGGCGACGAGCCGGATGTGCTCGGAGAGCAGCATCCCGTTGCCGAACACGTCCCCGGACATGTCGCCGATGCCGACGACGGTGAAGTCCTCGCTCTGGACGTCCTTGCCGAGCGAGCGGAAGTGGTACTTGACCGACTCCCAGGCGCCGCGGGCGGTGATGCCCATCGCCTTGTGGTCGTAGCCGACGGACCCGCCGGACGCGAACGCGTCGCCGAGCCAGAACCCGTACTCGGCGGCGACGCCGTTGGCGATGTCGGAGAACGTCGCGGTGCCCTTGTCGGCGGCGACGACCATGTAGGTGTCGTCGCCGTCGTGCCGGACGACGTTCGGCGGCGGGACGACCTTGCCGTCCACGAGGTTGTCGGTGAGGTCGAGCAGCCCGGAGATGAAGTCCTTGTAGCAGGCGATGCCGGCCTTCTGCCACGCCTCGCGGTCGACGGACGGGTCGGGGAGCTGCTTGCCGACGAAGCCGCCCTTCGCGCCCGCCGGGACGATGACGGTGTTCTTCACCGCCTGCGCCTTGACCAGGCCGAGGATCTCGGTGCGGAAGTCCTCGCGGCGGTCCGACCAGCGGAGGCCGCCGCGCGCGACCGCCCCGAACCGCAGGTGGACGCCCTCGACCTTCGGGGAGTACACGAAGATCTCGTACATGGGCCTCGGCTGCGGCAGGTCGGGGATCCGCGCCGGGTCGAACTTCATCGCCAGGTACGGCTTGCCCTGGTAGTGGTTCGTGCGCAGGGTCGCCTGGACGAGCGCGAGGTAGGCGCGCAGGATGCGGTCCTCGTCGAGGCTGGCGACGTCGTCGAGCTTGCCGGTGATCTCCTCGGCGATGCCGGCGCTGCGCTCCTCCTCGCCGCCCTGCAGGGTCGGGTCGAGGCGCGACTCCCACAGCCGGACGATCAGCCGGGTGATGGCGGCGTTGCGCAGCAGCACCTGCTCGACGTACCGCTTGGAGAACGTCATGCCGGTCTGCCGCAGGTACAGCGCGTAGGCGCGCAGGATCATCGCCTCGCGCCAGTTCAGCCCGACGTGCAGGACGAGCGCGTTGAACCCGTCGTTCTCGATGTCGCCGCGCCACAGCGCGGTGAACGCGTCCTGGAACAGGTCCTTGATGGCCTCTTCGGGGACGTCCTCCGGCGGGACGTACCGCAGCCCGAGGTCGTAGATCCAGAACCGGCGGCCGTCGGAGGTGACGATCTCGTAGGGGCGCTCGTCCACCACCTCGACGCCCATGTTCTGCAGCAGCGGCAGCACCCGGGACAGCGAGATCGGCTCGCCCAGCCGGTAGATCTTCAGCCGCCGCTCGCCCGGCTCCGCGCTGTACGGCTCGTACAGGTTGATGGAGGTGTCGCCCTCCCCGGTGAGCTCGTCGAGGCGGCGCAGGTCGGCGACGGCGGTGCGGGCGGGGAAGTCGGCCTTGTAGCCCTCGGGGAACGCCTCGCCGAACGCGCGGCCGAGCGTGCCGGAGCGCTCCTCGCCGCACTGCTCGACGATGGCGTCGGCGAGGTCGTCCTCCCAGGAGCGGGTGGCGTTCGCGAGCCGCTCCTCCAGCTCGGCGACGTCCACGTCCGGCAGCGGGCGGCCGCGCTCGCCGCGGACGACGACGTGCAGCCGCGCCAGCAGGGACTCGGTCACGTTCGCGCTGTAGTCGACGCTGACGCCGTTGAACGCCTCCTTCAGCAGGGCCTGGATGCGCAGCCGGACCTTGGTGGTGTAGCGGTCGCGCGGCAGGTACACCATGCACGACATGAAGCGCCCGTACAGGTCCTTGCGGAGGAACAGCTTCAGCTGGCGGCGCTCGCGGAGCCGGAGCACGCCGAGCGAGATCTTCAGCAGGTCGTCGACGGAGATCTGGAACAGCTCGTCGCGCGGGTAGCTCTCCAGCACCTCGATGAGGTCCTGGCCGTCGTAGCTGTCGGGGGTGAACCCGGCGCGCTCCAGCACCTCGTCCAGCTTGCGCTTCAGGACGGGCACGTGCGCGATCGACTCGCTGTAGGCGACGTGCGTGAACAGGCCGAGGAAGCGGCGCTCGCCGACGACCTCGCCGGACTCGTCGAACTTCTTCACCCCGATGTAGTCGAGGTACAGGGGGCGGTGGACGGTGGAGCGCGAGTTCGCCTTCGTGAGCACCAGCAGGTGCTTCTCCGTGGCCCGCTCGCGGACCTCGGGCGGCAGCGCGGCGAAGCTGTCGGACTCGCGCTTGTCGCTGCGCAGGATGCCGAGGCCGGTGCCCGGCTCGGGGCGCAGGGCGGTGCCGTCGTCGGTGAGCGTGTAGTCGCGGTAGCCGAGGAAGGTGAAGTGCCCGTCGGCCAGCCAGTCGAGCAGCTCGACGCCCTCGTCGATCTCCTTGTCCGGCAGCGGGGGCCGCTTCTCCTGGATCGCCCGGGCGATCTCGCCGGCGCGGGCGCGCATCTTGGGCTCGTCCTCGTAGGCGACCCTGACGTCCTGAAGGACGCGCAGGAGGTCCTTCTCCAGGGCGTCCAGGGCGGCGCGGTCGCTGGTGCGGTCGACCTCGATGTGGATCCACGACTCGTCGACGTCGGCGTCGCTGTCGAGCTTGTGGCGGAACGCCTTCAGGTGGCCCGCGACGTCGCGGTCCACGCCGAGCAGCGGGTGGACGATCAGGTGCGTGGTGAGCTGGTGCCGGGTCAGCTCCATCGTCACCGAGTCGACCAGGAACGGCATGTCGTCGGTGACGACCTGCACGACCGTGTGGCCGGGGTCCCAGCCGTACTCCTCCAGCGTCGGCGTGAAGACGCGCACCTTCGCGCGCCCCTGCGGCCGCTCCTCGCCGAGGGACCGGTGCGCCATCGCCGGGCCGCAGATGTCGGCCGGGTCCCGCGCCATCAGGTCCTCGTGGGCAACCTGCCGGTAGTAGAGCCGGAGGTACTCGAAGTCCTCCTCCACGTCCCCGCCGCGCGCCCCCGGGCGCTGCGCGCACGTCTCAGCGGCCCGCCTGAGCAGGTCGTCCTTCGCTTGATCGAGCATGCCGCTCATCAACAACTCCCCTTGAGACCTCTCGCCACCTCGTTGTGGCGCCGCTCACTGCACGAGCGTAGCCAGGAATCGCCGCAAAGCCGACCTGCTATGCAGCAAGGTCATCGTGGCCTATGCCACCCTGCCAGCCCGCCGGGCCCGCGCGCCGGTTCCCATGCCGGACGGATCCGACGGGACGCCGGCCGCCGCCCGGCCGGCCTGGCCCGCGGCCGGCCGGCGCCTGCCGACCGCCGCCGTCCGCCGGTGCCGGGTCAGCCGGTGGTCTGGCCGTCGGTGCCGCCGGCGCCGCCGGTGCCCGGCGTCCCGGGCGGGTTGGACGGGTCGGACGGGGTCTCCGGCGGGGTCTCCGGAGGCGTCGTCCCGGGCTTGGTCGTCGACTTCGTCGGCGTCGGCTGGGCCGGCGAGTCGGACGGGGTCGGCGAACCGGACGGCGTCGTGCTGCCCGTCGGGGACGCGCTGCCCGTCGGGTTCTGCGTGTAGCCGGGCGAGGTCGACTGCTCCGCGGGCGAGTGCGTCGCCGGCGGCGCCATGCTCGGCATGACGCTGCTCGACCCGGGCGGCGCGCTCGGGTCGCTGACCTTCTGCCCCGCCTTGCCCTTGTCCCCGGCGCCGAGCACGAGCACGGAGGAGACCACCACGACCGCGACGAACAGCGCGGCCGCCCCGGCCAGCAGGGCGGAGCGCCCGGACCCGGCGAGCGCGCGCCGCAGCCCGCCCCCGCCGCCTTCGCCGACCACGACGAGGTCGGGCGGCAGCGTGGTGTCGGCGCCCCACTCGGCGGACGCGGGCGGCCGGCCGTCGTCGTCGCCCGCCGGGTCCGCGTCGTCGGGCAGGCCCGCGTCGTGGAAGGCGGCGGCCGCCGGGGACGCCTCCGGGTCGCGGAAGACGTGGCCGTCCTGGTCGGCGTCGTCGAAGACGGGGTCGTCGCCGAACACCGGGTCCGGCTCGAAGACCTCGGCGTCGGCGGCCTCGGCGGCCCGCACGGAGCCGGCCGCGAGCATCGCGGTCTCGTCGGTGTCGCCGGACCGGGCCGCGGGCCGCGCCGGGGCCGCGGCCTCCTCGTGCCCGAGCAGCCGCATCAGCACCTGGCGGGCGCCGGGCCGCTGCTCCGGCACCTTCTCCAGGCAGTCGAGGACGAGTTCGCGCAGCGACCCGTCGAGGTCGCCGAGGTCGGGCTCCTCGTGCAGGATCCGGTTGATCACCGCGGGGATGGTGTCCTGCCCGAACGGGGGCTCCCCGGTCGCCGCGAACACCAGCGTCGCGGCCCAGCAGAACACGTCCGCGGGGGTGCCGACCTCGTCCCCGCTGATCTGCTCGGGCGCCATGTAGGACGGGGTGCCGATCACCCGGCTGGTGAGGGTGGTGCCGGCGCTGATCGCGCGGGCCACGCCGAAGTCGATGACGCGCGGGCCGTCCGGGCCGAGCAGCACGTTGTGCGGCTTGAAGTCGCGGTGGACGATCTTGGCCTGGTGGATGGCGGCGAGCGCGGTCGCGGTGCCGACGGCGAGCCGGTCGAGGGCGGCGCCGTCGAGCGGGCCCTCGTCGAGGACGTGCTGGTTCAGCGACGGCCCGCGCACGTACTCGCTGACGATGTAGGGCCGGTCGCCGTCCACGTCGGCGTCGATCACCTGGGCGGTGCAGAACGGCGCGACCCGCTTGGCGACCTCCAGCTCGCGCAGGAACCGGCTGCGCGCCTTGTCGTCGGACGTCAGATCGGCGTGCAGCAGCTTGATCGCGACCTGCCGGCCGTCCTCGGCCGCACCGAGGAACACCGTGCCCTGACCGCCTTCGCCCACCCGGCCGATCAGGGCGTACGACCCCAGCCGATCCGGATCTCCGGACCGCAGCGCCCCAACCTCCATGCGTGGAACCGTCCCTCTCTCGACCGACGAGCCGCGTCGTTCGGGCCCGGATCACCCTCCGACAGTGTGACGCCCGAGACCCGAGGGAAGTTCACCCGATCCTGCGACCTTACGGAGCGATCTGACCGTGGAACCACCCTAATGGCGTTACTTCTCACAGCGGCGCGGCCGCGCCAGGTGTCACAGAAGTGAAACCGACCGTGTTCGCCGGCCGGGCGGCCGGGGCGCTCGGACGGAGGGGCGACTACGGCGTGAAGTGGGTGAGCACCTCGGGGTTGGCCATGGAGTCGCGGTTGGCGGCCTTGTCGACCGGGGTGCCCTGGAGGATCTTGCGGACGGGGACCTCCAGCTTCTTGCCGGACAGCGTGCGCGGGATGCCGGGGACGGCGGTGATCTCGTCCGGGACGTGCCGCGGCGACAGCGCCGAGCGGATCTCCCGCCGCAGGTCCCGCACCAGCTCGTCGGTCAGCGCCGCGCCCTCGGCGAGCTGGACGTACAGGAGCAGGCGGCCCTCCTGGCCGAGGCGGCCGGTGTCGATGACCAGGCTGTCGGTGATCTCGTCGAACGCCTCGACGACGCGGTAGAAGTCGGCGGTGCCCATGCGGACTCCGCCGCGGTTGAGGGTGGAGTCGGAGCGGCCGTAGATGACGCAGCCGCCGTCCGGCAGGATCTTGATCCAGTCGCCGTGCCGCCACACGCCCGGGAACATGTCGAAGTAGGAGTCGCGGTAGCGGTCGCCGCTCTCGTCGTTCCAGAAGAAGACGGGCATCGAGGGCATCGGCTCGGTGATGACCAGCTCGCCGACCTCGTCCACGACCGGCTTGCCGTCCTCGCCGAACGCCTCGACCTTGGCGCCGAGGCCGCGGCACTGGATGACGCCGGCGCGCAGCGGCAGCAGCGGCGACGGGCCGACGAAGCCGGTGCACAGGTCGGTGCCGCCGGAGAACGAGCCGAGCAGGAGGTCCTTGCCGACGGCCTCGTACACCCACGCGAAGCCCTCCGGCGGCAGCGGCGAGCCGGTGGAGCCGATGCCGCGCAGGCCCGACAGGTCGTGCTCCTCGCCGGGACGGCGGCCCTCCTTGGCGGACGCGGTGATGTAGGGCGCGCCGACGCCCATGTAGGTGACGCCGTTCTCGGCGGCCAGCGACCACAGGTCGAGCGGGGCGCCGTCGTACATGACGATGGCGGAGCCCACCAGGAGGCCGCCGATGAGGTAGTTCCACATCATCCAGCCGGTGGTGGTGAACCAGAAGAACACGTCCTCGGGGCCGAGGTCCTGGTGGAACGACAGGGCCTTGAGGTGTTCGAGCACCACGCCGCCGTGCCCGTGCACGATCGGCTTGGGCAGGCCCGTCGTGCCGGACGAGTACACGACCCACAGCGGGTGGTCGAACGGGACGTCCTCGAACTCCGGCGCGTCGTGGCCGGGGCGGGGCAGCTCGCCGTAGTGCATGCCGACGCGCAGGCCGTCGGGGGTCGCGGCGGGGTCGAGGTAGGGGACCAGCACCGTGGCGGCCAGGCTCGGCAGCGCGGCCTCGATCTCCTTCACCACGTCCCGCCGGTCGAACCGCTTGCCGTTGTAGGCGTAGCCGTCCACGGCGATCAGGACCTTCGGCTCGATCTGCGCGAACCGGTCGATGACCGAGGACGACCCGAAGTCGGGCGAGCACGACGACCAGATCGCGCCGAGCGACGCCGTCGCCAGGAAGCAGATCAGCGCCTCGGGGATGTTCGGGATGTAGGCGGCGACGCGGTCGCCCTTGCCGACGCCCAGCTCGGCGAGGCCCGCGCGGACCTCCGCGACGTGCAGCGCCAGCTCCCGGTACGACAGCGTCCGGTGCCCGCCGGCCTCCGACCGGAAGACCACCGCGGTCGCGTCGGGCGTCTCCTCCGCCCGCCGCAGCGCGTTCGCCGCGTAGTTGAGGGTCGCGCCGGGGAACCACCTGAGGCCGTCCACCGGCATGGGGCCGCCGGTCCGGACGGGGCCGTCACCGCGCTCGCCGACGACGTCGAAGTACGACCAGATCGCGTCCCAGAACGCGTCGACCTCGGTGACCGACCAGCGCCACAGCTCGTCGTAGGACTCGGCGCGGACGCCCCGCTCCCACAGCCAGTGGACGAACCGGGTCACCCGCGCGTTCGCGACGACCTCCTCCGACGGCTCCCACAGCACCGAACCCTCGGAAACCCCACCGGCCATCGTTCTCCCTCCCCGCCGCGCCACGGCGCGCGGCCATCCCAATATCGGCCCGCCCCGGCGCACCGCGCAACTTCCCCGGGCCCCCTTGCGTACCCGCCCGGCGGCCACCCCATCGCACGCCGAAACCGCTGGTCGGCGCAACATCGCCGGGCCACATGATCGCACCCCGGGCCGTCCGGGTTTCCCACATGCTTCTGTACCTACTAGTATGTACAGGATGAGCTCCGCCGATCGGCTCATCGAATGCACGCGCGACCTGCTGTGGGAGCGCGGCTACACCGGGACGAGCCCCAGCGCGATCCAGCGGCGGGCGGGCGTCGGCCAGGGGAGCATGTACCACCACTTCTCCGGCAAGCGGGCGCTGGCGCTCGCGGCGATCTCGCGCACCGCCGAGGAGATGCGCGCCATGGCCGAGGAGCAGTTCGCCGGCCCCGGCACGGCCGTGGAGCGGATCACCGCGTACCTGCGCAGGGAGCGGGACGTGCTGAAGGGCTGCCCCATCGGCCGCCTCACCCAGGACCCGGAGGTCATGGCCGATCCGGGCCTGCGGGCACCGGTCGAGGAGACCCTGTCCTGGCTGCGGGACCGCATCGCCGAGGTGCTCGCGGAGGGGCGCGAGCGCGGGGAGCTCGACCCCGCGCTGGATCCCCGGGCCACCGCCGCGACCCTGGTCGCCGTGCTGCAGGGCGGCTACGTGGCGGCCCGCGCGGCCCGGTCCACCGAGCCTTTCGAGCAGGCGGTCTCGGGGGCGCTGAGCCTGCTCGCCGCCTGCTCCCCGTCCGTACGGAAGTGAAGGAGACCAGCGTGCACGTGTCGCCTCCGGCGTCCACCGCCGCCGCACCGCCCGAGTGGATCACCGGGGACGCCTGGGCCGACGAGCTCGCCGCCCCCGAAGGCCCGTCGCGGCTCCGCGTCGACACCGTCCGGTTCGCGCCGGGAGCCCGCACGGTGTGGCACCGGCACCCCTTCGGCCAGGTGCTGATCGTCACCGACGGCACCGGGCTCGTGCAGCGCCGCGGCGGCCCGGTGCGGACCATCAGGCCCGGCGACGTCGTGCGGATCGCGGCGGACGAGTGGCACTGGCACGGGGCCTCCCCCGGCGCGTTCATGACGCACCTGGCCGTCCAGGAGGTCGCCGAGGACGGCACCGAAGCCGAACGCGGCGGCGCGGTGACCGACGCCGAGTACCGCGCTCCGACCACATCCGCCTGACGACCACATCCGCCTGACGACCGCGTCCGCCTGACGACCGGGAGGCACCCCCCCGTGTACGCGAAGCAGTACGAGATCACCCTGCCCGCCGACTACGACATGCGGATCATCCGGAAGCGGGTCGCCGACGGCGGCCACGTCCTCGACGACCGCGCCGGCCTGGGACTGAAGGCGTACGCCGTCCGCGAGCGCGGCGTGGACGGCTCGCCGGTCAACCAGTACGCGCCCTTCTACCTGTGGAACGACACCGGCGCGATGGCGCACTTCCTCGCCGGCGGCGGCTTCCAGAACATCATCCGGGACTTCGGCCGGCCGGCCGTGCACCACTGGACCGGCGTCGCCTGCCACGCCGGGCCCGCCCGCGGCGCGTCCCCCGCCGCGGCCTCGCGCCTCCTCACCCCGGTGCCCGCCCCGCCCGACCCCGGCGGCACCGGCCTGGCCATGGCCCGATGGCTGGACGGGCAGGTGGCCGAGCTCGCCGAGCTGGCCCGCCGCGACGGCGTGCACACCGCGGCCCTGGCCGTCGACCCGCACCGCTGGCAGCTGATGCGGTTCGTCCTCTGGCGGGACGCCGCGCCCGACACGGCCGGGGCGGAGCGCTACCGGGTGCTGCACCTGTCCGCGCCCGGCCTGGACGCGCTGCCCGAGGGGCGCGCCTGGTAGCGGTCAGAGGCGGGTCAGGTCGGCGACGGCGCTGACCACGGCCTTCGTGTCGGCGAGGGTGGCGAGGACGGTCTCGGCGCCGGCGGCGCGGAGCTCGGCCTCGGTGGCGCTGCCGGTGGCGACCGCGATGATCGGGGAGCCGGCGATGTGCGCGGCCTGGACGTCGCGGGGCGAGTCGGCGATGTAGACCGTCGCGGACTCGGGGTAGGCCGTGCCGTGCCGCTCGCCCGCGCGGGTGCGGGCCAGTTCGAGGAGGGCGGCCTTGCTGTAGACGCCGTTCTCGTAGCCGCCCGCGCCGAGGTCGAGGCGGTCGGCGAGGCCCAGCTCGCGGACCTTCAGCACGGCGTTCGGCTGGATGGAGCCGGTCAGCACGGACTGGACGACCCCGGGCACGTGCGCGAGCGCCTCGACGGCCTCCGCGGCCCCGGCGAGGACGCGGCCGTGCGCGCGCAGGTCCTCGCGGCGGGACGCGAACGCCTCGGCGAGCGCGTCGAAGAACGCGGGCAGGTGGTCGTCGGTGGTGACGACGTCGTTGAACGCGAGGGTCTCGAAAATGATCTCGGACTCGGTGCGGCCGGGGGTCGGCGCGAGCCGGACGAGCGGCCGCCCGATCGTCCGCCGGAACGCCTCGGCGTAGGCGTCCCTGGTGACCCGCCCGACGTCGACCAGGGTGTGATCGATGTTCCACAGCACCAGACGGTTCAGCGTCGACATCCCGTTCCCATGCGCGGTCGGAGGAGCGTGGACGGGCGCCGTTCCCGGCACCCGCGGCGGTCAGCGAGCTTATCGTCCGGCCTCCGCGCCCCCGCCGCAACCGCGGGCGCCGGGAAGCGGACGGGCCCCCGTTCTCGTCGTCCCCGAGGAGCGCCCCGGCCCGTCCGCAATCCCCCGGCGCCGCGGGACGGGCCGTCAGGTGCCCATGTGCGGGTAGCGGTAGTCGGTCGGCGGGACGAAGGTCTCCTTGATGGAGCGCACGCTCGTCCAGCGGGTCAGGTTGAAGACCGAGCCGGCCTTGTCGTTGGTGCCGGACGCGCGGGCGCCGCCGAACGGCTGCTGGCCCACGATCGAGCCGGTCGGCTTGTCGTTGATGTAGAAGTTGCCGGCGGCGAAGCGGAGCTTCTCGGTGGCCTCGGCGATCGCGGCGCGGTCGTCGGCGACTATGGCGCCGGTCAGGCCGTACTCGGAGACGCCCTCCATCTGGGTCAGGACGCGGTCGTAGTCGCCGTCGTCGTAGACGTGCACGCCGAGGATCGGCCCGAAGTACTCGCGGGTGAAGATCTCGTCGGTGGGGTCGGACGACTCCAGCACCGTGGGCCGGACGAAGTAGCCGCGCGAGTCGTCCAGCTCGCCGCCCACGAGGATCTTCATGCCGTCGATGCCGCGCGCGCGGTCGATGGCCGCGCGGTGCTTGGCGAACGCGCGGTCGTCGATGACGGCGCCCATGAACGTGGACAGGTCCTCGGCGACGTTGCCCATGGTGAGGGACTCGGTCTCGGCGAGGAAGTCGTCGCGCATCCGGTCCCAGACCGAGCGCGGGATGTAGGCGCGGGACGCGGCGGAGCACTTCTGCCCCTGGTACTCGAACGCGCCGCGGACGAGGGCCGTCTTCAGCACGGCCGGGTCGGCGGAGGGGTGCGCGACGACGAAGTCCTTGCCGCCCGTCTCCCCGACGATCCGGGGATAGCTCCGGTAGCCGGCGATGTTCTCGCCGATCGTCCGCCAGAGGGTCTGGAACGTGGCGACCGAGCCGGTGAAGTGCAGGCCGGCGAGGTCGGGGTGGCGCAGCGCCACGTTGGACACGGCGCGGCCGTTGCCGGTCACCATGTTGATCACGCCGGGCGGGAGGCCGGCGGCCTCCAGGAGGCGCATCGTGAAGTGCGCGGCGAGCTGCTGCGTCGGGGACGGCTTCCAGACCACGACGTTGCCCATGAGAGCGGCCGAGGTCGGCAGGTTCCCGGCGATCGCGGTGAAGTTGAACGGGGTGATGGCGAGGACGAACCCCTCCAGCGGCCGGTACTCCAGCCGGTTCCACACGCCGGGCGGCGAAATCGGCTGCATCTCGTGGATCTGCTGGGCGTAGGCGACGTTGAACCGCCAGAAGTCGATCAGCTCGCAGGCGGCGTCGATCTCGGCCTGCTGCACCGACTTGGACTGGCCGAGGATCGTCGCCGCGTTCAGCGTGGCCCGCCACGGCCCGGACAGCAGGTCGGCGGCGCGCAGGAAGATCGCGGCGCGGTCCTCGAACGCCATGGCTCGCCACGCGGGCGCGGCCTCCTCCGCCGCGACGATCGCCTCGGTCACGTCCACCTCGGTGGCGTCGCCCATCCGGCCGAGGACGTGCCCGTGGTCGTGCGGCTCCACGACGTCGATCGGGGTGCCCGCGCCCATGCGCCGCTCGCCCCCGATCGTCATGCTCAGCTCGGTCTGGGTCCCGCCCAGCTCCTTGATCCTGGCCTCCAGCGCGGCGCGCTCCGGGCTCCCCGGCGCGTAGCCCTTCACCGGCTCGTTCGCCGGTGCCGGCACGGTGGTGACGGCGTCCATCTCACGACTCCCTGGGAATCCGACGGCGTTGTCGACGTGCCGAAGGACCTACCCGCCTGCGGGCGGGCGAAATACCCGGGTCAGCCGAGGAGGTGGGGGAGTTCCTGGGTCGCGTACCAGAGGAGCTCGTGGCCCTCGGCGCCGTCCACGGTGAAGCGGGCGTCGTCGTCGCCGGCGTCGGCGGCGGCGAGCGCCGCGGCCGCCTCGGCGATGTCGGGGGCGGCGTCCGGGGCGTCCACGTGGCCGGAGGCGATCTTCTTCCACGGGACGGCCGCGGAGACCTCGACCAGGGCGCGGTCGCCGTCGCCGGGGTCGGTGTTCGACCGGCTGATCGCGTCGTCCGGCACCTCGGCGGCCAGCACGACGCGGCGGCGCGGGGCGGACGGGTCGGCGGCGAGCAGCCGGAGGGAGGCGCGGGCGGCGGCCGACATCGCCGCGTACTCCAGCTCCTCCAGGTCGCCGCTCGCGTACCACTCGCGGAGCGCGGGCGTGACCGCGTGCGCGGCGAGCGGCGCGGGGCCGATCTCCCGCGCGGCGTGGACGCCGGCGAGCAGCGTGAGCGTGGACGGCAGGTAGACGCGCATGACGGTCAGCAGTCTGCCAGACCGTCAGGGCAGGAGGCCGAGGCCGCGCAGTTCGGCGATCGTGGTGTCGGGGCGGGTGTGGTGGATGCCGCGGATCCCGAGGGCCTCGGCGGCCCGGATGTTGTGCTCGATGTCGTCGATGAACACGCATTCGGCGGCGTCCAGGCCGAGCAGGTCCAGGGCGTGCCGGAAGATCCGCTCGTCGGGCTTGCGCATGCCGACCTCGGCGGAGATCACGACGGCGTCGAACAGTTCGGCGAACAGGTCGCGCGGGTACTCGTTGCCCCACGAGTTGGACAGCAGCGCGGTGCGGGTCCCGGCGGCGCGGGCCGCGCGGAGCGCGTCGTACATCGGCTCGACGGGGGTGAAGGCGCCGAACATGCGGGCGATGAGGCCCGCCGCCTCGACCGGGCCGCCGTCGACGGTGACCAGCTCGGCGGCGAGGAGGCGCTCGAACTCGGCCACGGAGAGGGAGCCGTCCTCCAGCCCGTGGATGGGGTTGGTCCCGGCGCCGTCGTAGGCCTGCTTCACCCAGGCGCGCATGACGTCCTTGTAGCGCTCGGCGTCGATGCGGTCGGCGGCGAGCCAGGCGGCGACGGCGTCGGCGAGGGGGGACGTGAGCACGCCGCCCCAGTCGGTGATCACGGCTTTGACCGGTCGTTCGGAGGGCACGGCCCGATCGTAGGCGATCCCGGCACCGATAACCGAATCCCGTTCTGCCAGAATGCCGCCCATGGACTTCGAACTCAGCCCGAAGGCACGCGAGTACCGGGAACGCCTCCAGGAGTTCATGGACCGGTTCGTCTACCCGGCGGAGCCGGTGTACGCGGCGTGGCGGGCCGAGCACGACCCGCACGCGCTGCCGCCGGTCGTCGAGGAGCTGAAGGCCGAGGCGCGCGAGCGCGGCCTGTGGAACCTGTTCCTGCCCGACGTGTCCGGGCTGACGAACCTGGAGTACGCCACGCTCGCCGAGCTGACCGGGCGCTCCCCCGACCTCGCGCCCGAGGCGGTCAACTGCGCCGCACCCGACACCGGCAACATGGAAGTCCTGCACATGTTCGGGACGGACGAGCAGAAGCGCCGGTGGCTGGAGCCGCTGCTGAACGGCGAGATCCGCAGCGCGTTCGCGATGACCGAGCCCGAGGTCGCGAGCTCCGACGCCACCAACATCACGACCTCGATCGTCCGGGACGGCGACGAGTACGTGATCAACGGCCGCAAGTGGTTCATCACCGGCGCCGCCGACGAGCGCTGCAAGATCTTCATCGTGATGGGCAAGACGGACCCGGACGGGCCCCCGCACCGGCAGCAGTCGCAGGTGCTCGTCCCGCGCGACACCCCCGGCGTGAAGATCGTCCGGCATCTGCCGGTGTTCGGCTACCAGGACCAGCACGGCCACTCGGAGATCGTCTTCGAGAACGTGCGGGTGCCGGTGTCGAACCTGCTGGCGGAGGAGGGCGACGGGTTCATGATCGCGCAGGCGCGGCTCGGGCCGGGCCGCATCCACCACTGCATGCGGGCGCTCGGCATGGCGGAGCGGGCGCTGGAGCTGATGTGCCGGCGCGCCGTCGACCGCGTCGCCTTCGGCCGCCCGCTCGCCGCACAGGGCGTGGTGCGCGAGCAGATCGCCGAGTCGCGGATGGCGATCGAGCAGGCCCGGCTGCTCACCCTGAAGACCGCGTGGCTGATCGACGGGCACGGGGCCAAGGGCGCCCGGTCGGAGATCGCCGCGATCAAGGTGGTCGTGCCGCGCATCGCCCACCAGGTGCTCGACCGCGCGATCCAGGTCCACGGCGGCGCCGGGGTGTCCGACGACACGCCGCTGGCCGCGATGTACTCCTGGGTCCGCGCCATGCGGATCTTCGACGGGCCTGACGAGGTGCACGTCCGCACCGTCGCCCGCCAGGAGCTGCGCCGCTACGAGAGCTGACGCCGCCCCGGGCGGACGCACCCGCGGCCGGGGGGGACGTCCGCGCCGGGAGGCGTCCGTGATCATGCGTCGTGCGGGAGCGCCTGCATGATCACGGACCCCCGTCGGCCGGCGTCTCCCCCGCCGGTCCGTCTCCTCGCCCCGCACGGCCGCGGGCGGCGCGCCGCGCGTCCGTGCGGGCGGCCCCGGTCTCCGTCTCGCCGTTCCCCGGACCCGCCGCGGTCGGCGCTCACCCCGTCGGTCGTGTCACCCCGTCGTCCGCGTCCCCCGGTCGTCGTCCCCCGGTCGTCCGCGTCCCGGCCGTCGGCGGTGCACCCCGTCCGGGGCGGGCCGGACGGACGGTCAGGCGGAGCGCAGCCTCTGCAGCGCCTCGCGGACGCCGCCGTCGGTCTCCTCCAGCACCGTCGTCGCGCGCGCCGCGGGCACCTCGCCGAGCAGCGAGACCAGCGCGACGCGGGTGTTCCCCCCCGCCTCGGCCAGCGCGTTCTCGCAGGTGCGGGCGTCCATGCCCGTCGCCTCGGTGAGGATGCGCACCAGCCGGGCGCGCAGCTTGGAGTTCAGTGCGTTCACGCTGACCATCAGGTTGGAGTAGGTGCGCCCCATCCTGATCATCAGCGTGGTGGAGAAGGAGTTCAGCACCAGCTTGGTCGCCGTGCCCGCCTTCATCCGGGTGGACCCGCTGATCACCTCCGGGCCGGTGGCGAGCGCGATGTGCACCTCCACCTCGTGCCCGTACGGCGTGCGCGGGTTGCAGCTGATCAGCGCGGTGCGCGCCCCGACCGCGGCGGAGGCGCGCAGCGCCTCCACCACGTACGGGGTGCGGCCGCTCGCCGCGATCCCGATGGCGATGTCGCCGGGCCGGACGTCGCGGGCGTCCCGGCGGCCGAGGTCGGTGTCGTCCTCGACGTCGGAGACCGCCTGGGACAGCGCGCCCGGCCCGCCGGCGTGGTGGGCGACCACCCGCCCCCAGATGCCGAACGTCGGCGGCAGCTCGGCGGCGTCCAGCACCGCGAGCCGGCCGGACGTGCCGGCGCCGAAGTAGTGCACGCGGCCGCCGCCGCGCAGCGATTCCACGGCGAGGTCCACCAGCCGGGCGACCTCCGGCAGGACGGACGCGACGACCATCGGCACGGTCGCGTCCTCGGAGTTGATCAGGCGCAGCACCTCCATGGTCGGCAGCGTGTCGACGTCGAGGGTCCGGGGGTTCCGGCCCTCGGTGGGGAGCTCGCAATCGATCACCGACGCCTCCGGTCGGGTCGCACGGTCCGCCCGCGGACCGCCTCGAATGTGGCTTCCAGGGCCTTGCGGGTCGGCCCGTAGGTGCGCTGCGCCACTCCGACGAAGACGCAGTCGACCACGGTGAGCTGCGCCAGCCGGCTCGCGGTGGCGCCGGAGCGGAAGGTCGTCTCCCGCGCGGCCGTCGTCAGGATCAGGTCGGCCGCGTCCGCTATCGGGGATTTCGGGAAGTTGGTGAGCGCGACGGTCTTCGCGCCCCTGGTCTTGGCGACCTCCAGCGCGTCGATGGTCTCCACCGTCGCGCCGGTGTGCGAGATGCCGATCGCCACGTCGCCGTTGCCGAGGACGGCCGCGCTGGTGAGCATGATGTGCGCGTCCGACCAGGCCGAGCAGACCCGGCCGATGCGGTGCAGCTTCTGCTGGAAGTCGGCCGCGACGAACGCGCTCGCGCCGACGCCGTAGACGTCGACCCGGTCGGCGGCGACGACCGCGTCCACGACCTGCTCCAGCGTCTTGATGTCGAGCTGCGCGGCGGTCTCCTCGACGGCCCGGGCGTCGGCGAACGTCACCTTCTCGACGATCTGCTCCAGCGAGTCGTCGGGGCTGATGTCGCTGCCGATGACCCGGCCGCCGGACGCGCTCTGCGCCCGCCCGGCCTCGGTCGCGAGGGTCAGCCGCAGCTCCGGGTAGCCGTGGAACCCGATCGCGCGGCAGAACCTGATGACGGTCGTCTCGGACGTGCCGCAGGTCTGGGCGAGTTCGGTGATGGTGGAGTTGGCGACCCCTTCGGGGTCGTCGATGACGCGTTGCGCGACGCGCCGTTCGGCGGGGGGCAGCGAGGGCAGCAGCGAGCGGACCCGCACCACGGTGCTCAGCGGCGTGGCGTCCCGGCCGGGCGCCGCCTGTTCCGGCGCCGCGCCGCGCTCCCCCGTGATCCCCCGCTCGGGGCCCTGGTCAGGGCCGATGGGTTTCCTCATGGAGGAAATTTTCTTACGCGCAGGATGTCACGTCAACGGTAGAAAAGGCTACGGTCGCCATGTGTTGACCCATTTGGCCGGTCCTTACGTGGTCGGTATCGACGCGGGTGGCACGAAGACCCGCTGCGTCGTGCTGACGTTAGGGGGTGCCCTGGCCGGTTCCGGCACCGGCCCGGGGGCCAACCCCAACTCCGGAGGCGACACCGCCGGGGCGCTGACCACCGCCCTGCGGGAGGCGCTCGGGGACCTGGACCGAACCCACATCCTCACCGGCGTGTTCGGCATCGCCGGAGCCGGCTCCGCCGGCCGGCCCGCCGCCGTCGCGGCGGCGCGGCGGGCATGGCAGGCGGTCGGCCTGCGCGGCTCGCCCGCGGTGGTGACCGACATCGCGGTGGCGTTCGCCGCGGGAACGAGCGAGCCCAAGGGCATCGTGGTGTTCTCCGGCACGGGCGCCGGCGCGGCGGTCATCAGCGACGGCGCGATCGTGCAGCGCGCGGACGGCTACGGCTGGCTCGTCGGGGACGAGGGTTCGGCGGTCTGGCTCGGGAAGGAGGCCGTCCGGGCGGCGCTCGCCGCCTACGACGGCCGCGGCTCCCCGACCCTGCTCACCGATTCGGTCCCCCGCGCGCTGCTCGGCGCCACCGTGGTCGCGGAGATCGACGCGGAGCGGCGAAGACCCCGCCGCCCGCGGGCGCTCGCCATGGCGGGCGCCCCGCCGGCGCCGCCGCCGGGCGTCTCCGTGCTGCCGCAGGCCGCATCGCTCGCCTCCGGAGGGGCGCCCCACCGCGGGGGCGGGACGGGTACCGCCGTCCTGGTCCCCGACGACCCCCGCCCCCCGTCCGTCCCCTATCCCCCGTCCGGCGACGGCGCCGGTCCGCCGGGCCATACCGGGCCCTGCGGCTCGCTGGGGCCGCCGGGACACCCGGCGGCCCCCGGTCCGCCGGGGCATCCCGAACTGCCCGGAACCCCGCCCAACCCCCGGCTCGCCCAGGCGATCATCAAGGAGGTGTACGGCCGCCCGCCCGCGGCCCTGGGCCGGCTCGGCCCGGTGGTCGCCGCCGCGGCGGCCGCCGGCGATCCCGTGGCCCGGCGCATCACCGAGGAGGCCGCGCAGTGGCTGCTGCGCGACGTCGACGCGGTGCGCCCGGCCCTGTCCGACCCCCGCGCACCGGTCGTGATGCACGGCTCGGTGCTCCGTGAAGGCCCCGTCGCCGACGCCGTCCGCACCGGGCTGCGCGACCGCTTCGCCGAGGCGCCGCGCTGCGCCGGCGACGGAGCCGTCGGCGCGGCCGGGATGGCGCTGCGCCGCCTCGGCCACCCCCTGCCCGGCTGAGCCGTCCCGCCCCGAGCGGCGGAGGCCACCCGGAGGACGGCACCGTGGCCGTCCGGGTCCATCGCGATGGACCCCACCAGATCCGCGATCGCTGCGAATCCGGGGTCCATCGTGATCAAGCTGTTACCACGGTGGCAGAAGGTCCGTCAGAGTGGTCCCGTGGGAGCCGTGTCCGGCGGGACCACCGATCACGGGCGTGGCGCGCCGCCCGGACCGCCGTAGATCGAGTCGACACCGGGACGGGGAGCGGCTAGCGTCGCGGGCGTCCGATTGCGAGCGAGGAACCGAGACCCCGCGGGGGCCTGGTCAGGTGCGTGCTTCACGTCCCCTCGCGCTCGCGGCGGCGGCCCTGCTGGCCGGCGGGGTCGCGGGCTGCGGCGGCGGGAGCGGCGAGGGCGGGCGGAAGCCGTCCGCCGGATCCGGCGCGCCGTCGGGCTCGCCGCCCGCCCGGACGACGCCGCCGGACGCCTGGATCCCCGGCCGCGTCGCGCGGATGAGCGTCGCCGAGAAGGTGGGCCAGCTGTTCGTCCCGGCGTTCTCCAGCCGCGCCGACGCGCTGCAGAAGATCAAGAAGTACCACGTCGGCGGGCTGATCTACTTCCCGGAGAACTTCGGCTCCCCCGCCCGCACCGCCGCGCAGTCGAACGCGCTGCAGAAGGCGTCGAAGATCCCGCTGCTGCTCGGGGTGGACGAGGAGCAGGGCATCGTGTCGCGCACCCCGTTCATCACCCGGTTCCCCGGCAACATGGCGCTCGGCGCCACCCGGAACCCGGCCGACGCGCGCGCCGCCGCCCGCGTCACCGGCGCCGAGCTGCGCGCGGTCGGCATCAACCTCGACTACGCCCCGGACGCCGACGTCAACGTGAACCCGCGCAACCCGGTGATCGGGCTGCGCTCGTTCAGCGCCGACCCGGCACTGGCCTCCACGATGGTGACCGGCGCGGTCGGCGGCTACCAGGACGCCGGTGTCGCCGCGACCGTCAAGCACTTCCCCGGGCACGGCGACACCGCCGTCGACAGCCACACCGGCCTGCCGGTGATCAGGCATTCGCCGGCGGAGTGGGCGCGGCTCGACGCGCCCCCGTTCAAGGCCGCGATCGCGGCGGGCGCGGACGTCATCATGACCGCGCACATCGTCGTCCCGAAGCTCGACAGGTCCGGTGATCCCTCCACGCTGTCGAAGACCGTGCTGACCGGGCTGCTGCGCGGCAAGCTCGGCTACGGGGGCGTCATCACGACGGACTCGCTGCAGATGGCGGGCGTGCGGGAGAAGTACGGCGACGCCGTCGTCCCGGTCCGGGCGATCAACGCGGGCGCCGACCAGCTGCTGATGCCGCCGAGCCTGCCGCGCGCCTACCGGGCGGTGGTGAAGGCCGTCCGGTCCGGGAAGATCACCGAGAAGCGGCTGGACGAGTCGGTCACCCGCATCCTCCGGCTCAAGCAGCGGCGCGGCCTGTTCCAGGGGACGGCCGTCGACCCGGCGAAGGCGGCCGCGTCGATCGGCACGCCCGCGCACAAGGCGGCGGCCCGGCGGGTCGCCGAGCATTCGATCACCCTCGTCCGCAACAAGGGCGGGCTGCTGCCGCTGAAGGGCAAGAAGGTCGCGGTGACCGGGCCGGGCGGCGACCGGCTGCGGGCCGCGCTGCGCCGCCGGGGCGTCGCGACCGTCTCCCCCGGCTCCGCGGACGTCACCGTGCTGACCACCCGGAACGCGGGCTCGGCGACCGCCGCGCGCATCCGGGCGCTCGGCCCGAAGCCGGTCGTCGTCGCCGCGCTCGGCCGCCCCTACGACCTCGACGCGGCGGGCGGCGCTGCGGCGGCGCTCGCCGCCTACTCCGCCGGCGCGGTCTCCATCGACGCGCTGGCCAAGGTGCTGAGCGGCGCGGCCGCCCCGTCGGGCAAGCTCCCCGTGCCCGCGGGCGGCAAGCCGGTCGGCTACGGCCTGGGCTACTCGTAGCCGGGCGTTCGATGGACGCGGACGGCCGCCTCCTGGGAAAATCGGGCCGCCTTCTTCTCCCCGGGAGGTCTCCGTGCCCGTCCGCCCCCTTCTCGCCGCCGTCCTGGTCGTGCTCCCGCTGCTGGGCGCATGCGGCGGGCGGGACGAGGTGACGATGCCGCCGCTCACCCCCGAGCCGGGCGACTCGCAGTTCGTCGTCACGAGGGAGACGACGTCCGCGAAGGAGAGCTTCCCGGCGCGGCTGGCGCTCTACAGGTACCTGCGCGGCATCGCCGCCGGGAACCCCAAGTCCTGCGCCTTCCTGACCCCCGCGTACCAGCGGCGGGTGTTCGGCGGGCCCGCCGCGTGCCGCACCGGCTTCGCGCAGGCCCGCGCGAAGCTGCGCCAGCAGGACCTCGCGGCGCTGCGCGGCGTGACGGTCCCGGTCTGCGAGCCGGGGCCGGGCGAGGGCGACTACACCGTCCGCTTCGAGGACCTCGCCTGGAAGGGCGAGCCCGCCCGGCCGGGCGGGCTGCTCACGGAGAGCTTCACCCTCCACAAGACCGGCCCCTACTGGCAGATCACC
>NZ_JBIQHY010000050.1:0-8983 GCF_044508335.1 Actinomadura sp. | reverse complement strand
CACGGGCGGGCGGTCACAGGCCGAGGTCGGCCAGCGCGGGGAGATGGGCGCGCGCCGCGGCGCGCGCCTGCTCCGCCGTGCGGGCGGCGCGGGCCGCCTCCGCGGCCCGCCGGCACTGGTCGAGGGTGTGCCGGGCCAGGGCGGCGCGCACCAGCGGGAGCGACGGGGCGCTCATCGACAGCGACGTCACCCCGAGGCCGACCAGCACGCACGCCAGCGCCGGGTCGCCGGCCGCCTCGCCGCACACCCCGCACGGGACGCCCGCGCCGGCCGCGGGGGCGACCAGGTCGAGGACGGCGGGCTGCCACGGGTCCTGGAGGCGGGCGAGGCCGCCGACCTGCCGGTCGGCCGCGCACGCGTACTGGGTGAGGTCGTTGGTGCCGATGCTGAAGAACTCCACCTCCGCCGCGACGTCGCGGGCGCGGAGCGCGGCGGCGGGCACCTCGATCATGACGCCGGGATGCGCGATGCCGGCCTCCCGGCACCGCGCCGCGAACCAGGCGGCGTCCTCGGCGTCCGTCACCATCGGGGCCATGACCTGCAGCTCGGCGGTCAGGCCGGCCGCGGCGCGGGCCAGCGCGGCGAGCTGCGCGGCCAGCACGTCCGGGTGCCGGACCGACATCCGCACCCCGCGCTCGCCGAGCGCCGGGTTCGGCTCCTCGCCGGGCGCGGGCAGGAAGGCGAGCGGCTTGTCGGCGCCGGCGTCGAGCGTCCGGACGACCACCCGGCCGCCGGGGAACGCCTCCAGCACCTTCCGGTACGCCTCCTCCTGCTCGGCGTCGGACGGCGGCGCCGACCGGTCCAGGAACAGGAACTCGGTGCGGTACAGGCCGACGCCCTCGGCGCCGTTCTCCAGCGCCGCCTCCAGGTCCTTCGGGCCGCCGATGTTCGCCAGCAGGGGCACGGCGTGCCCGTCCGCGGTGCCGCCCGGCCCGGTGAACTCCGCGAGTGCGGAATGGCGGGCGGCGGCCGCCGAACGCGCCGCCGCCACCTCCTCCTCGGACGGCTCCAGGCGCACGGTCCCGGCGGTGCCGTCGACCAGGACGCGGGTGCCGTCGGCGAGCGACGCCGCGCCCGGCAGCGCCACGACGGCGGGCACGCCCATCGTCCGGGCGATGATCGCGGTGTGGCTGGTCGGCCCGCCCTCCTCGGTGACGAACGCGACGACCTTCGCCGGGTCGAGGACGGCGGTGTCGGCCGGCGCGAGGTCCCGGGCGACGAGCACGAACGGCTCGTCCGACTCCGGGACGCCGGGCACCGGCAGCCCGAGCAGCCGGGCGACGGCGCGGTCGCGGATGTCGTCCAGGTCGGCGACCCGCGCCGCGAGGTACTCGCCCGCCCCGGCGAGCATCTCCCGGTAGACGCCGAACGCCTCGAACACCGCGCGGGCCGCCGCCAGGCCCTCGTCGACCTTGGCGCGGACGCCGTCGGCGAGGCCCGGGTCGCGCGCCATCATCGCCTGCGCGCCCAGCACGTCCCGGCCGTCGGTGTTGCCGGCCGCGGCGGCGCGCTCCCCGCGCTCCTCAAGGTCGGCGGCGACGGCCTCCAGCGCGGCGAGCGCCGTGTCGCGCTCGGCGGCGGCGTCGCCGCCGTGCCGGTCACCGGCGGGCGGCTCGGGGACGGCCCCGGCGATGCCGCGCACCGGCCCGGCGCCCACTCCCGGGCTGACTCCCGTGCCCCGCAATACCTCCGGCACCGGTCACGCCCCCTCGGGCTCCGGCGTGGACAGCACCTTCTCCAGAGCGTCGAGCAACTCGTCGGCGCCGTCGCCCTCGGCGGACAGGACGATCTCCTCCCCGTGCCGCGCGTCCAGCCCCAGCACCGCGAGGATGCTCTTGGCGTTCACCGGGTCGCCGCCGCGCTTGGCCACCGTCACGTCCATCGGGGCCTTGGCCGCGGTCTGCACGAACAAGGCCGCCGGCCGCGCGTGCAGCCCCACCCTGGATTCGATCTTGACGTTGCGCTCGCTCACCGCTCACTCCTACTTAGTTGTGCCCCGGACCCCGGCACGCGCAGCGCCGGGCCCGGGACGACGTCGACTTCCTGAAAATCGGCCACCACATGGTCGGCCTCGGCGAGCGCGCCCGCCGGCTGCGTGGTGATGACGCCCACGCAGGTCATGCCCGCGGACTTCACGGCCCGCACGCCCGCCGGGGCGTCCTCGAACCCGACCGCCTCCTCCGGCGGGACGTCCAGGTCGCGGGCGGCGGCCAGGTAGCCCTCCGGATGCGGCTTGCCGGTGACGACGTCCCCGGCGGTCACCACCAGGTCGAGCAGGCCGCGGACGCCCAGCTCGCCCAGCAGCCGCTCCGCGTACGGGCGCTGGCCGGAGGTCACCACCGCGAGCGGGACGCCCGCGTCGGCCAGCGATCGGACCAGGTCGACCGCGCCGGGAACGGGCGCCGCCGCCGGCATCCCCGGCAGCGACTCGTAGGAGACGACCTCCTCGAACAGCTCCTCGACCGTCCGGCCGGGGAACAGGTGCGCGAGGTCCCGGAGCACCTCCAGCCCGCGCCTGCCCGCGAACGACGCGATGAGCGCGTCGTCGTAGGGCACGCCGTGGGCGTCGAACAGCCGGGACCACATCGCGCGGTTGCGCGGTTCGGTGTCGATCAGGGTGCCGTCGAGGTCGAACACCGCCGCGCCGAGGCCGATCACCGCCATGTGCTCAGTTCCATGTGAAGAGCTCGGCCCCCGCGGTCACCTCGCCCGACTCCACCACGTCCGACAGGGCGTCGGCGCTCGCGTCCAGCGCGACCACCGCGCAGATCGGCGAGCGGCCGCCCGCCTCGATCACCGCGGGGTTCCAGCCGACGATCGGCTGCCCGGCGGTGACCTCGTCGCCCTCCGCGGCGAGCAGCTCGAACCCCTCGCCCTTCAGCTTGACGGTGTCGATGCCGAGGTGGACGAGGACGCCGTGGCCCTCGTCGTCCACCACCACGTAGGCGTGCGGATGCAGCTTGATGATCTTCCCGGTGACGGGGGCGATGGCGTGGCCGGCGCCGCGCTCGGGGTCGACCGCCGTGCCCGGACCCACCATGGCCTGGGCGAAGACCGGGTCCGGGACGCCGGCGAGGCCGACGACCCGGCCGGCGACCGGGGACAGTACTCGGGTCATCAGAGGGCCCTCCGGGTCAGTCGAGGATGTCCTCGATGTCGGTCGCGATGGTGTCGGCCTCGGGGCCCACGACGACCTGCACGACCGTGCCGGCGCGCATGACGCCATGCGCGCCGGCCCGCTTCAGCGCCGCCTCGTCGACCTTGCCGGCGTCCTCGACCTCGGTGCGCAGCCGGGTCGCGCAGGGCTCGATCTCGATGATGTTGTCGGCGCCGCCCAGCGCCGCGACGATGGCTTCGGCCTTGTCCATGTCCTTCTCTTCTCTCGTGGGGGTGGGTCGGGTCGGTCCGCGTGTGGTCAGTCCGTCTGCGTGACCTTGTTCAGGCCCCGGGGGACGTCGGGGTCGACGCCGAGCCTGCGGGCCAGATGCTCGACCATGATCTGGCCGGGGACGATGAGGCCGAGCGGCGCCAGCCACTCGGGCAGCGCGGGGCCGGGCAGCGCGGCCGAGCAGGCGCCCGCCAGCTCCGCGCCGCCGCCGACGCCGTAGGCGCGGGCGCCCGCGCCGACGACCCGCTTGGCCAGCGCGACGGTGCCGGGCAGCGTCGGCCCGGAGTCGGCGGCGACCAGCAGCGCCGGCGTCTGCGCGTCCACGACCGCGATCGGGCCGTGCAGCAGGTCGGCGTACGACAGGCCCATGGCGTGCAGGTAGCACGCCTCCTTGATCTTCAGCGCCAGCTCCAGCGCGGTGCCGAACGCGATGCCGCGCCCGGACACGACCGCGCCCGGGACGCCCGCCAGCCCCTCGACGATCTCCGGCAGCGCCGGGGACGCCTCGGTCAGCCCGATCACCCGGGCGACCTCGTCGGGGACGCGGCGCAGGTCGTCCACGGCGACGCCGGCGCCGAGCCCGAGGCCGACCACCGACAGCGCGGCGAGCTGCGTGGTGTAGGTCTTGGTGGCGGGGACGGCGATCTCGTCGCCCGCGTCGGTGACCAGCGCGACCTCGGCGGCCTCGGCGAGCGGGGAGCCGGCGCCGTTGGTGACCGCGACGGTCCGGGCGCCGCAGTCCTTCGCCCAGTCGAGGGTCTCGACGATCTCCTCGGTCTTGCCGGACTGGCTGATCGCCACGGCCAGCACGCCGTCCAGGTCCAGCCTGCGCTTGTAGGCCGTCGCGATGGAGGGGGCGGCGAGGGTGGCGAGCCGCCCGGCGTGCGACTCCACCAGGTAGCGCCCGTACACCGCCGCGTTGTCGGACGACCCGCGGGCGATGAACAGCACCTGCCGGGTCTCCCGCGCGAGCGCCGCGATGTCGGCGGTGCGCGGGAGGAGCGCGTCGATCGTCCGGCGCAGCGCGTCCGGCTGCTCACCGATCTCGGCGCGCATCTGACTGGTCATGATCCCCCTCCGAAGACTTTGTGCCCGTTGACCCACGTGGTACGCGCCCGATGGTCCGGTCCCAGCCAGACGAGGTCGGCGGCGGCGCCGGGCGCGATACGGCCCAGGTCGGAACGTCCGATGAGGTCGGCCGGAACCCGGGTCGCGGCGTCCACCGCGGTCGCCGGGTCGAGGCCGAGGCCGATCGCGTTGCCGACCGCCTCGTCCAGGCGCAGGGCGGAGCCCGCGATGGTGCCGTCGGCGCGCAGCGGCGGGCCCTGCTCGGGCATCGTGATGGGCTCGCCGCCGAGGTCGTAGGTGCCGGGCGGCATCCCGGCGGACGCCGCGGCGTCGGTGACGAGCACGACCCGTCCCGGCGCGGCGCGGAACACCAGCCGCGCGACCTCGGCCGCGACGTGGTGCAGGTCGAGGATGAGGCCGGGGCTGAGCCGGTCGTCGATGAGCGCCTGCACGGCGACGCCCGGGTCGCGGTGGTGGACGCCGGTCTGCGCGTTGAAGATGTGGGTCACCTTGCGGGCGCCGGCGTCGGCCGCGGCCCTGACCTGCGCGGCGGTCGCGTCGCTGTGCCCGACGCTGACCAGGACGCCGGCCTCGGTCAGCGTGCGGATCGCGTCCAGCGCGCCGCTGCGTTCGGGCGCGAGCGTGACCAGCTTGACGAGGCCCGTCTCCAGCAGGGTCGCGATCGCGCCGGGCGCCGGGTCGGTGAGGTACTCGGCGTTGTGGGCGCCCTTGCGCTTCTCGGACAGGAACGGGCCCTCCAGGTGGACGCCGAGGACGCGCGCCCCGTCCGGCAGCTTCGGCAGGAGGTCGCGGGTGCGGCGGAGGGCGGCGGCCTGGGTCTCGACCGGCGCGGTGATGAAGGTGGGGAGGAACGCGGTCACGCCCGTCTCGGGGAGGCGGGAGACGACGGTGCGCCAGCCCTCTTCGCCGGCGTCCACCATGTCGTGGCCGAAGAAGCCGTTGACCTGGAGGTCGACCAGGCCGGGCGCGAGCAGGCCGCCGGCGAGGCGGACGTCGGGTTCGCCGGCCGGGCGGCCCTCGCCCGCCTCCGCGATCACCCCGTCCGCCACCCGGACGTATCCCGGGGAGACGACGCGGGTAGGACTGCCCGCGGGGGTGATGATCATGCGGTCGGCGGTGATCAGGAGTGATGCCATGGGTGCGCGCTCTCTGTGACGCGATGATCGCGGGTCGCTTCCTCCGACTTCAACTGGTCTAGTCCGGACTAGACCAGTACGCACCATACTCCACGAATCGGATGGAGAAGAAGATGCGAGGCGAAACTCGTCCGGTACCGGAACCGTCGCGGGCGGCGGCCCGGCGCCGCGGGTTCGGACGGCGGCCTACAGCGGCCACGGCGCCGGAACCGAACCGGACGCCGTGTCCGCGAGACCGCCCTGACCTGCGGGTTCTTCGATCTTGTCCGTCGTCGGCACGTAATCGGGTTGTTACAAATTCGTGCATTGACATGCCTTTCGGACCTGTGGTCTAGTCCGGCCTAGACCAGTACGAACCGAAACCCATACCGTCTAGTCCTCCATCGTCCACCGAAACCGTCGAAACCCGACGAACCCCGTCGATCCGGCCTCCGGCCATCGAGGACCCCCGTGACCACCATCGATCCGCACAGTCCCGTACCGAAGTACTTCCAGCTCCGCGCGATCCTGCTCGACCTCATCGAGAGCGCGGAACTGCCCGTCGACGCCCCGATCCCGTCGGAGCGCGAGCTGTGCGCCCGGTACGAACTGTCCCGCATGACCGTCCGGCAGGGCGTCGACCAGCTCGTCTCCGAGGGGCGGCTCTACCGCGTCCCGGGGAAGGGCACCTTCGTCGCCCGTCCCAAGATCGAGATGCCGCTGCGGCTCGTCTCGTTCACCGAGGACATGCTGGCCCGCGGGCTGCGGCCGGGTGCGATCGACCTCGACCGCCGGACCGTCCCGGCCGACGCGCGGCTCGCCCGGATCTTCGATGTCGAACCCGGCACCGAGATCCACGTCATCGAACGCCTCCGTACCGCCGACGGGGAGCCCATGGCCCTCGAACGGGCGCACATCCTGGCCTCCCTCGCCCCCGACCTGCTCGACCGCCGGCTCGCCGACCGCTCCCTGTACGGCGTCCTCGAAGCGGTGTACGGGCTGGTCTTCGACGCGGGCGACCAGACCATCGACGCCAGCCTGGCCGACGCCACGGACGCCAGGCACCTGCAGATCCCCCGGGGCAGTGCCGTGCTGCTCCTGCAACGCCGCTCGTACACCGGAGGTGTGTGCGCCGAGCTGGGCGTGTCGACCTACAGGGCGGACCGCTACCAGATCCACACGGCCCTCGGAAACCCCCCGCCGCACTCCTGAACCCCCTGAGGAGGAACCTCGCGATGACTGCGACAACAGTGGACTCCGCACCGCGCCGAGGGTCGAGCACCCTCGCGGTGCTGCAGCGCATCGGCCGCAGCCTCATGCTGCCGATCGCCGTCCTGCCGGCCGCCGCGCTGCTGCTGCGCTTCGGCCAGGCCGACATGCTCGGCGCGGACGGCCTCGGCTGGGACCGCGTCGCCGAGATCGTCGGCGAGGCCGGCAACGCGCTGTTCGCCGCCCTGCCGCTGCTCTTCGCCGTCGGCGTGGCGATCGGCTTCGCCAAGAAGTCCGACGGCTCCACGGCGCTCGCCGCCGTGGTCGGCTACCTGGTCTTCGACCGGGTCTCGAAGATCATGTTCTCGCACAGCGACGAGCTCAAGGGCAACGTCCTCATCACCAAGGTCGCGGACGGCGCGCAGGCCCAGGTCATCGACTGGGGCGCCAAGAACCCGACCGACGTGCTCGGCGGCATCCTGATGGGCGTCATCGCGGCGCTGCTCTACCAGCGCTACTACCGGATCAAGCTGCCGACCTGGCTCGCGTTCTTCGGCGGCCGCCGGTTCGTCCCGATCATCACCGCGGTCGCCGGCCTCGCGCTCGGCATCGTGATCGGCTTCATCTGGCCGGTGTTCGGCAACTGGCTCACCGACGCCGGCAACTGGATCACCGGGGCGGGCGCCGCGGGCGCCGGCATCTACGGCGTCATCAACCGCCTGCTGCTGCCGTTCGGCCTGCACCACATCCCGAACTCGCTCATCTGGTTCGTGTTCGGCACCTACAACGGCCCGGACGGCGCCGTCCACGGCGAGATCAACCGGTACCTGGCGGGCGACCCCAACGCGGGCGGCTTCCTGGCCGGGTTCTTCCCCGTCATCATGTTCGGCCTGCCGGGCGCCGCCCTCGCGATCTGGCACGCGGCGCCCAAGCACCGGCGGCCCGCGGTCGGCGGCATCATGATCTCCGCCGCGCTCACCGCGTTCATCACCGGCGTCACCGAGCCGATCGAGTTCGCGTTCATGTTCGTCGCGCCCGTCCTGTACGGCGTGCACGTCGTGCTCACCGGCATCTCGATGGCCATCCTGGAGGCGGCCGGCGCGCAGCTCGGCTTCGGCTTCTCCGCGGGCCTCATCGACATGCTGCTGAACGCCCGCAAGGACAACACCGAGGGCCTCTGGCTGATCATCGGCATGGGCGTCCTGTACTTCTTCATCTACTACTTCATCTTCAGGTTCCTGATCGCGAAGTTCAATTTCGCGACGCCGGGCCGGGAACCCGAAGGCGAGGAGTCGACCGTCGCGGACCCGGCCGCCGACCCCGAGCTGGCGGGCGGCGAGAAGGACGGGAAGAAGCGGCGCCGCAAGGGCGGCACGGCCGAGCCCGAGGAGGCCCCGGCCGGCTGACCTCCCCCCAGGGGCGCCGCGAACCCCTCACCCCTCATTCGCGGCGCCCCGCCCTCAGGGCCGGCCAGCCCACCGGCCCGGCTCCCGAGGTCCCGGACTCCCCGCACCGTCCGGGACCTGCTCCCAAAGGCGGCGGGACGTTCCCCCAGCGTCCCGCCGCCTTTGACGTGCATGCGGCGAAACGGACGCGGTGGGCGGCTTCGGTCCGGGGCGGCCGTACGCGTTACGGGGGCGGCCGGAGGTGGTCAGGATGTATTTTCCGGAGCCCTTCTGACTCCTGTTCATAAACGAGTCGGGAGGTCTTCATGGGGCGTCGTCCGGTCGCGTCTTCGGTGGTTCGGATCATCCGGTATCGGCCGGTGGGCGATACGCGGGGCGCGCTGGCGCTCCGGCCCGCGGCGGCGCCGGTGCGCGCGCCCGGCCTGCGGGTCGTGCGGCCGGGGGACGGGGTGGACGCAGAGGTCCGGGCCGTCGCCGACGCGGCCGTGCGGCTCGTCGTGGAGGTGCTGGCGGGGATGCGGCCCGCGCATCAGCTGTCGCTCGTCGCCGTCCCGGCGGTGTGCCGGGCGGTCGCCCCGCACGGGCGCCCGGGGGCGGGCGGCGGCCGGATCGCTCCGCCGCGGGTGCTGTCCAGCAGGGTGCAGCGGCCGTCGCCGGCGGTGGCGGAGGCCGTCGCCGTGGCGGCCGTGTCGGGGCGGGTCCACGCGCTGGCGCTGCGGCTGGAGCACACGCGGGGGCGCTGGCGCTGCACGGCGCTGGAGACCACCGCCCCCTGA
>NZ_JBIQHY010000049.1:41010-44507 GCF_044508335.1 Actinomadura sp. | reverse complement strand
CATGCGAAAGCGGCCTCCCGGGCGTCCGGGAGGCCGCTTCGCGCGGCGCTGACCGCTCCGGCTACTTGTTCCGGTTGCGCGGGTCGCCGTGGCAGCGCTTGAACTTCTTGCCGGAGCCGCACGGGCACGGGTCGTTGCGGTTCACGCCCGCGTACTCGTCCTCGCTCTCCTCGCTGTGCAGCTCGACGCCGCCCTCGCCGTCCACGGTCGGGGCGGAGTACTCCAGCTTCTTCGGGCGGGACGGCTTCTCCAAGCCCTTCGCCTTGATGGCGGGGGCCTCGTCGGCCTCCTCCACGTCGACGGCGACGGCGCCCTCGCCCTCCTCCTCGTCCGCGGCGGCCGCGGGGGCCGACTTGGCGACGGAGACGGGGGCGGCGCCGACGGTCGGGGCCTCCGGCTGCTCCTCGACCTCGACCTCGAGGTTGAACAGGTAGCCGACCGACTCCTCCTTGATGCCGTCGAGCATCGCGTTGAACATGTCGTAGCCCTCGCGCTGGTACTCGACCAGCGGGTCGCGCTGCGCCATGGCCCGCAGGCCGATGCCCTCCTGGAGGTAGTCCATCTCGTAGAGGTGCTCGCGCCACTTGCGGTCGAGGACCGACAGCACGACGCGGCGCTCCAGCTCGCGCATGACGTCCGAGCCGAGCTCCTCCTCGCGCTTGTCGTAGGCCGCCTGGGCGTCCTCGCGGATCTTCTCGGCGAGGGTCTCGGCGTCCAGCCCGGAGATGTCGCCGCCCGCCTCCTCGATCAGCTCGTCCACCGTGATCGAGATCGGGTAGAGCTGCTTGAACGCCTTCCACAGCTTGTCGAGGTCCCACTCCTCGGCGAAGCCCTCGGCGGTGGCGCCCGCGACATAGCCGGCGACGACCTCGTCGATCATCCGGCGGACCTGCTCGTGCAGGTCCTCGCCCTCCAGCACCTTGCGGCGCTCGGCGTAGATGACCTTGCGCTGCCGGTTCAGGACCTCGTCGTACTTCAAGACGTTCTTGCGCATCTCGAAGTTCTGCTGCTCGACCTGGCTCTGCGCCGACTTGATCGCGTTCGTCACGATCTTGGACTCGATGGGGGTGTCGTCCGGGATGTTCAGCCGGGTCATGATCGACTCGACGCGGGCCGAGTTGAACAGCCGCATCAGGTCGTCCTCAAGGGAGAGGTAGAACCGGGACTCGCCCGGGTCGCCCTGCCGGCCGGAGCGCCCGCGCAGCTGGTTGTCGATGCGCCGCGACTCGTGCCGCTCCGTCGCGAGGACGTACAGGCCGCCGAGCTCGACGACCTCCTCGTGCTCGCCCTTCACGGCCTCCTTGGCCTTCTCCAGCGCCTCCGGCCAGGCCGCCTCGTACTCCTCCGGAGTCTCCAGCGGGGACAGGCCGCGCTGGTGCAGCTCCAGGTCGGCGCGGAAGTCGGGGTTGCCGCCGAGCATGATGTCGGTGCCGCGGCCCGCCATGTTCGTCGCGACGGTGACGCCGCCCTTGCGGCCGGCCTCGGCGACGATCGCGGACTCCTGCTCGTGGTGCTTGGCGTTCAGCACCTGGTGCGGGATGCCGCGCCGCTTGAGCATCTTGCTCAGCTTCTCGGACTTCTCCACCGACGTCGTGCCGACCAGCACCGGCTGGCCCTTCTCGTGCCGCTCGGCGATGTCGTCGACGACGGCCTCGAACTTGGCCTGCTCGGTCTTGTAGACGACGTCCGCGACGTCCTCGCGGATCATCGGCTTGTTCGTCGGGATCGGCACGACACCGATCTTGTAGGTCTTGTTGAACTCCGCCGCCTCGGTCACCGCGGTGCCGGTCATCCCGGACAGCTTCTTGTAGAGGCGGAAGTAGTTCTGCAGGGTGATCGTGGCGAGCGTCTGGTTCTCGTCCTTGATCGGCACGCCCTCCTTGGCCTCGATGGCCTGGTGCATGCCCTCGTTGTAGCGGCGGCCGTGCAGGATGCGGCCGGTGAACTCGTCCACGATCAGGACCTCGCCGTTCATGACGACGTAGTCCTTGTCGCGCTTGTACAGCTCCTTGGCCTTCAGCGCGTTGTTGAGGAAGCTCACCAGCGGCGTGTTCACCGAGTCGTACAGGTTGTCGATGCCGAGCCAGTCCTCGACCTTCTCGACGCCGGACTCGGTGATGCCGACGGTGCGCTTCTTCTCGTTCACCTCGTAGTCGCCGGGGCCGTACTCGTCGACCTGGCCGGCGGTGCTGATCAGCTCGGCGCGCTTCAGCCGGGGGGCGATCTTGGCGAACTCCGCGTACCACTTGGAGTTCTGCTCGGCCGGGCCCGAGATGATCAGGGGCGTGCGGGCCTCGTCGATGAGGATCGAGTCGACCTCGTCCACGATCGCGTAGTTGTGGCCGCGCTGGACGCACTCCTCCAGGCTCCACGCCATGTTGTCGCGGAGGTAGTCGAACCCGAACTCGTTGTTCGTCCCGTAGGTGATGTCGCAGTTGTAGGCCGCGCGGCGCTCGTCCGGGGTCATCTGCGGCAGGATCACGCCGACGTCGAGACCGAGGAACTGGTGCACCCGGCCCATCCACTCGGCGTCGCGCTTGGCCAGGTAGTCGTTCACCGTGACCACGTGGACGCCGTCGCCGGAGAGCGCGTTCAGGTAGGCGGGGAGCACACAGGTCAGGGTCTTGCCCTCACCGGTCTTCATCTCCGCGATGTTCCCGAGGTGCAGCGCCGCGCCGCCCATCACCTGGACGTCGTAATGGCGCTGCCCGAGGACGCGCCTGGCGGCTTCGCGTGCGGTCGCGAACGCCTCCGGGAGCAGGTCGTCCAGGGTCTCGCCGTCGGCGATTCGTTCCCGGTACTTGTCGGTCAGCTCGCGCAACTCGGCGTCGCTCATCTCGAGGAAGTCTTCCTCGATCGAGTTGACCTGATCCGCGAGCTTCTTGAGCTTGCGCAGGGTCTTTCCCTCGCCCGCACGAAGGATCTTGTCGATGACTGGCGGCACTCTCGAAGGCTCCTTGCAGATCGTGGTTCACCGCTCAGGGCGGCACGCACACCACACGTACGATGCCATCGTAGGCGAGACCCAGAATGGTCTAGGTCACTCCGCAGCGCAATCCACAGCGCGTCCCGTTTGACCTGCCGGGTCCGGGAGAGGATCTTTCACACCGTTTCAGGAGGGGAAGGCCAATGTCCGAAGGGTCAGGTTCGCACGCCGGCCGGCTCAGTTCGTGGATCGCCGTGACCATCATCTTCATCGGCTTCGTGGTCGGCGGCGTCGCGCTGTGCCTCGGCCCGCAGTGGATCATGTTCTGGGTGGGCGCCGGCATCGTGGTCGCCGGGCTCCTGGTCAGCTGGATGGTCCACCTGTTCTCCGACGTCGTCGTGGACGCGCCCCGCGTCATCCCCGAGATCGTCGACTACTCGCTGTTCGGCTCGCGCTCCGCGAGGCGCCGCGGCGGCGAGCAGGGCGAGGTCCTCAACGCCCCGGTCTCGACCGACACCGAGCAGACCCCCCACGGCTGACCCGCCCCGCACGAGGCCGGCTCCCCGAGGGG
>NZ_JBIQHY010000049.1:14599-40910 GCF_044508335.1 Actinomadura sp. | reverse complement strand
TCAGGGCGGCCTTGATCAGGGTGGGCGGCAAGGGAGTGCGCTCCACGCGGACGTCGTCGCAGCCGACCCAGGCGGCGGCCCGCCAGAGCGCCGTGGCGAGGGCCTGCGCCGACGACTCCGTGCGGGCGGCGGTGCGGGTGGCCCAGGGCTCCAGGGACGCCTGGCGGGCGATGAGGGTGCGGCCCTCGCGGGCGGGGTCGACGCGTCCGATGAGGCGACCGCCGGCGAGGAGCGGCATCGCGAAGTACCCGTGGACGCGCTTGTCCTTCGGGACGTACGCCTCCAGGCGGTGGTCGAAGCCGAAGACGCGGGACGTGCGGGCGCGGTCCCACACCAGGGAGTCGAAGGGCGACAGCAGGGTGGTGGCGTGCCTGCCGCGGGGCGGGGAGGAGAGCGCGCCGGGATCGGCCCAGGCGCGCTGCGGCCATCCGGCGACCTCGGCGGGGACGAGCCCGGTCGCGCCGATCACCCGGTCGACCTGGTCCTGCCGGAGCCGGTAGTAGTCGGCGAGGTCGCCGCGGGTCGCCACGCCCAGCGCGCGCCCGGCGCGGGCGACCAGCGCGGTCAGGCAGGCGTCGTCGTCCAGGTCCCGCGCGAGCAGATCCGGCGGGACGGCGCGCTCCGCGAGGTCGTAGACGCGGCGCCAGCCGACCCGCTCGACGCAGACGACCTCGCCGACGTCCAGCAGCCACTCGATGCCGATCTTGTGGTCGCTCCAGTCCCACCATTCGGCGCTCGCCTTGGCGCCGCCGAGCTCCTTGGTGGTGAGCGGCCCGTCCGCCTTCAGGCGGGCCCTGATCTGGTCGCAGACGCCCTCCGGCACCTTGTGCCACCGCCACCCCCGCTCCAGGTACGCGCGCCGCCTGAACGCGAACAGCGGCCAGTCGGCCATGGGGATGACGGACGCCGCGTGCGCCCAGTACTCGAACGCCGGGTACGCGCCCCCGCCGGCAGCGTGCTTCGCGGACTTGCGTGAGCCGTTGCCCCAGTACGCGGCCTCGATCGCGCCGCGCTTCACGGGGCCGAGCCGGGCGTAGGGCACGAGCTCGTGAGAGCGCGCCAGTACCGAGATGGTGTCGAGCTGGACGGCCCCCAGCCGTTCCAGCATCGCGGGGACCCCGCCCTTCGGGCGCGCGCCCAGGAACCCCTGGGCGCGCAGCTGGAGCCGCCGTGCCTCGTCCGCGCTGAGTTCGACTGCCTCTACCACGCCCGCGATGCTACGCCACAACACCGACAAAACCGGATTGCCGGTCGCGGCGGGCGGCCGTCAGGTGATCTCCAGGAGCTTCTCGCGGACGGCGTAGACGACGGCCTCCATCCGGGAGTGGAGCTGCAGCTTCTCCAGGATGTTGCGGACGTGGTTCTTCACCGTGTTCTCGGAGATGAACAGCTCGCGGGCGATCTCCCGGTTGCCGAGGCCGCGGGCGACGAGCCGCAGCACCTCCATCTCGCGCTCGGTGAGGCGGGGCGCGGGGACCTGCTGGGTGCGCTCCTCGCTGCGCTTGGCCAGCGCGGCGAACTCGGTGATGAGCTTGGACGCCATCGACGGGCTGATCAGCGACTGGCCGCCGTGCACCGCGCGGACGGCCTGCGGGACCTCGTCGATGGAGATCTCCTTGAGCAGGTAGCCGCTGGCCCCGGCCTTGATCGCCTCGAAGAGGTCCTCCTCCTCGTCGCTGATGGTCAGCATGACGATCTTCGCGCTGGGCGCGGCGTCCTTGATGGCGGTGCACGCCTCGATGCCGCTGCGGCGCGGCATCCGGATGTCCATCAGGACCACGTCGGGCAGCAGGTCGCCCGCCATCTCGACGGCCTCGTGCCCGTCGCCGCCCTCGCCGATGACCTCGATGTCGTCCTCGCCCTGGAGGACCATCTCCAGGCCCCTGCGGAACAGCGCATGGTCGTCGACGATGAGCACGCGGATGGGGTCGGCCGTGTCGGCCGGCCGCGCCGCGTCCCGGCCGGCGGGGGCGGCGTCGGCGCCGGTCGGACGGGGTACCGCCGCGGCGTCGCGAGTCTCGGGATTCTCGCTCACCAGAGTCGCGGCGTGGAGGAGACGCCGCTTCCCCCCTTCACTATTCAGCGATCTGGAACTACCGGAGGGTTGTCGTCCATCGGGTCGTCCTCGGGAACCTACGGGGTCCGGGGACGAACCCGGGGGATTTCGACCGGGTGTCTTCCCGGTCAACCGCCGCGCGCCCCGGGAAGGTTCCCGGGACGCGCCGCGTCCGCGGATCGGCTGATGCGCCTTTTCAGATCATGACATGGTTCCGGTGGTGACGCGACGCGTCCGCCGCATCACCGAGACGGAAAGGGTTCACTCTTCGACGAGCCTGATCACTCCGTAATCCCAGCCTCTTCTCCGGTATACGACCGAGGGGTGCCCGGTGGCCTTGTCGCGGTAGAGGAAGAAGTCGTGGCCGACGAGTTCCATCTCGAAAAGGGCCTGCTCGATGCCCATCGGCTCGGCCTTGTGGAATTTCTCGCGAACGACGAGGGGGCCGTCGCCGTCCATGGGGATCGGTACGAGGTTCTCGTCCCGGGTGGCGGTCTCGGGCTCGGGAGGCGCCGGGGCGGTCTCCACGGCCCGGGGGACGGGTTCGGGCAGCGGCTCGGGGAGCGTCTCCATCGTCGCGAGCTTGGCGCGGCCCTTGCCGTGGTTCTTGCCCTGGCTCTTCAGGCCGTGGCCCTTGCGCCGCTCGGCGCCGCGGCGGAGCCGGGACTCCAGCTTGTCGAGCGCGAGGTCGAGGGCGCCGTACCGGTCGTCGGCGGCGGCCTCGGCCCGGATCACCGGGCCGCGGGAGCGGATCGTGAGCTCCACGCGTTCGCGCTGGTCGGCCAGCCGTGGGTTGCGTTCCTCGGACACCTCCACGTCCACGCGGATGACCTTCTGGTCAAGCCGTTCGATCTTGGCCAGTTTGTTGTCGACGTGCCGACGGAACCTGTCGTTGACCTCGGTGTGCCGGCCCCTCACGGTGATGTTCACGCGGGACCCCCCTTCTCCCGGTTGGGCTTGTCGCCGGCCCGGGACCCCTGCCGGTCCCGGACGGGCACCACAGGACGGTGGGTCGCACCCGCCCGGCCGACCTGGTCTTCGTCCCCACATCCGCCTGCTGAGGGGCTCGCGGCGCTCTCGCCACTACTGCCCTTCTCCCGGTTCGGAGGATGTCGGATCCCCCGATGGGGCAGGACTTACCTCTAAGGCGCACCGTGATCGGTCGACGAGAAGTCGCCTTACGTGGGCCGTTTCGCCTGCGCCTGGCATCGGCTAGCCGGACCGCCTGCCGTGCTCCTGACGAGCACTGCGATCCGACGCAACCACGGACCCGGGCGGGTGCCATGTCAGGAACGCTAACCCCTTACGCGACGAATGTCAGGAGGGGCGTCCGAGGAAAAACTCACGGACCGTCATCGCCGCCTGCCGCTACGGGTTCCCCGGGCCCGGCCCGAGCGCCCCGTCACCTGCCGTGAACCCCGTGGGGGTCGGCGGTCCGGCCGCCCGCGCCCGCGCAGGTCAGCCCCTACTGGCCTTCCGGTGAGTTTGAGGAATCTCTACCCCCTTCATGACACGGTGTGACTCGAATAACCCCAAACACCCCCTCAAGACCAGACAAGCCGGGCATCATCCGACTACTCCACGTAGCTAACTACCGCCCCCTTGAACAAAAGTGAAGAAAGTCACCATTCGCCCGACTTCTCTCCCGGCCCCCGCCCCTCGGCGCCCGTCACCACGGACGCCTCCGAGGCGTCGCCGCGATGGTGGCCGCGCCGACCACGTCGGCCCCTGCGGCTCGAAGCGCCCGAGCCGCCTCGGCCAGCGAGGCGCCCGTGGTCACGACGTCGTCCACGAGCACGACCGGCGACCCGGCGACGTCGGCCCGCACCTCGACCGCGCCCCGCAGGTTGGCGGCGCGCTGCACCGCGGTGAGCCCCGCCTGGTCGGCCACCCGCCCGCGCTGCCGCAGGGCGTCCACCATGACGACCGGCACACCGCCCGCCCGCAGCCGCCGCACCGCGACCTCGGCCACCCCCCGCAGCGGATCATGCCCCCGCCGCCGTACGGCCCTCCGCCCCGAAGGCACCCGCACCACCACCGCCCCCGCGCCATCCGCAGGAGGCGGGTGCGCGGGGGCGAGGGCGGCGTGGAGCGCCGTCGCGAGGGTCTCGCCCAAAGGAGCGGCGAGGGGCGTTCGCCCGCGTTCCTTGTAGGCGGCCAGGATCGCTCTCAGGGAGCCCTCGTAGGCGGCGACCGTCCATACGGGCGGGGTGCCGGGCGCCGTGGCCCTGGCGGGCCGTGCGGAGGCGCGGAGAGGCCCGGCGCAGGCGTCGCACAGCAGGGTCGGCTCTTGGCCGCACCCCGCGCAGCGTTCGGGCAGCAACAGGTCGATCAGGTCGTCGAGGAGTCCCACGGGCTCGACGATGCCGCTGCGCTTCCGGTCCCGTCCCTCGTTCGGGAAGGTGTGGACAACCCGGGGATCAGCGGGGGTAGGTGGGGTCCTTCGCCGGGGTCGGGCAGATCCACGGGCTGTAGGAGTTGGTCGGCGTGCGCTGGCGGCAGACCTGGTCCTTGCCGGACGAGCGGGTGCCGATCAGGATCGGGGCGCCGGGTGCGGCGGCGATCGTGCGGGGCTCGCCCAGGGAGCCCACGCCCAGGGACGTGATGGCGCTGCCGCTGATCGGCATCAGGAACGGGAGGGTCTGCGAGTCGCGCTTGGCGCGGCCCAGGACGGCGAGGGTGGCGTAGTCGCGCCAGGCCAGGTCGACGGCGTCCTGGAGCTCGGAGCTGACCGGCAGGAAGGAGCCGACGTCCAGGGAGCCGTCGGGGCTCTGGGCGATGCGGCCGAGCTGCACTTGGGGGCGGCCGTCGATCCCGGCGATCACCGCTGCGCGGACCCCGTCGCGGGCGACGCGGAAGGCGAGGACCTCTCGGCCGCCGAGGCCCCAGTGGGCGGCGCGGACGAACTCCTTGCCGGGGCGGCGCACCCACAGCCACGACTCGTCCTTCTTGCTCTCCACGACCCACAGGGTGCCGTCGCGGCTCCAGGACGGCGCGGTGAAGCGGGCGCCGTCGTGCGCGGTGAGCACCACGCGGGGGGCCGGCGAGCCGGAGACGGGCGCGGCGACCAGGACCTGGGTGGCGTCGCCGCTCAGCCCGGCGAACTCCTGGTACCCCGGGGCGACGGCGGGGCGGGACAGGCGCCCGGCAGGGCCGGTCACGACCGGCTGGGCGCGGTCGCCCTCCAGGGTGCCGAGGAACCCGGACGGGCCGACCACGTAGGCGTTCTGGTGGGCGCCTTCCGTGGCGACCCGGCCGTCCGGCGAGTTCTCCTCCCACGCGTTCACCGGCTGCGTGGCGTCCATGCCGTCGGGGACGACGGTCTCCCCCTGGATCTGCAGCCGCCACTGCTTGATCTCCGACAGCTGCCGCATGGTCCAGCTGAGCTGGGCGGACATCCGCTCGATGTCGCCGCCGCGCGCCTCCTTGGTGAGATCGACGGTCGCGATCTCCTTGTCGACCTGGACGCCGCGGCGCAGCCGGGTGCCCTTGGGGAAGGCGCTGTCGACGGCGCCCGCCAGCCAGGACGTGGGCCCGGTCAGCAGGGCCTGGACGAGCTGGGTCGGCAGCGCCTGCCGGTTGGCGACGGGCAGGAAGACCCCGTTCGGGACGAGGGTGTGCCGGTCCGGCGCGAAGAAGAACAGGTTGACGGTGCGCATGGCGCGCTCGACGTCGTCCTTGGTGAGCAGCAGGCCGGACTTCTCGTCGCCGGGCAGGCCGGTGATCCGCCAGACGCCCTGCGGGGTCTTGGCGAGCTGGAAGGCGGCGTCGAAGTTCTTCGGGGACGCGGTGTACTGCCCGTCGGCGGTGATGGTGCCGAGCTGGTCGCCGGTGATCCGGACGGTGGCCTGTTTCCCCGACTGCTTGATCACGTGCGGGTCGGTGACGCGGCTCGCGAGGACGGTCACGAAGGGCCGCAGCCCCGGGTTCCAGGACGTCTGGCCGCTCAGGTACATCTTGGCGACCTTGTGCCCGTCGTCGAAGCTCGCGGACGCGGCGAGGAACCCGGAGACGATCTCGGCGGGCCCCCAGTCGGGGCGCGGCTTGACCGGGATGAGCCGGACGTAGGGGTCGTCGACCCGTTCGGCGCGTTCGGCGGGCTTGCCGCTGATGACCTGCCCGCCGCTCGGCACGTTCGCGCAGCCGGCGCCGCCGAGGACGAGGACGGCCAGCGTCAGCAGGCCGGTGACGCGCCGGGCGCAGGGGCTCATTCGCCGGCCTCCAGTTCGGCGAACAGCGGGCGCGAGTCCCCGGCCCCGGGCGGGACGAGCGGCAGCGGCGAGCCGCGCAGCTCCGCCCCGGCGACGCGGGGCAGCGACAGCCGGAACTGGGAGCCGGCGCCGGGTTCGCCCCACGCCTGCAGCCAGCCGCCGTGCAGCTGCGCGTCCTCGCGGGAGATCGACAGGCCGAGCCCGGTGCCGCCGGTGGTGCGGGCGCGGGCGGGGTCGGCGCGCCAGAAGCGGTCGAAGACCATCTGCCCCTCTCCGGGCTTGAGGCCGACCCCGTGGTCGCGGACGGCGACGGCGACGGCGTCGCGGTCGGCGCCGACGGTGATGACGATGTCCTCGCCCTCCCCGTGCTCGACGGCGTTGACCAGCAGGTTGCGCAGGATGCGCTCGACGCGGCGGCGGTCGACCTCGGCCATGCAGGGTTCGCCGGGCAGCTGCAGGACGACCTTGCTGCCCTTGCGCTCGGCGAGCCCCTGGATGTCGCCGACGGCGCGCAGGACGAGGTCGCGCATGTCGAGGGACTCGGCGTCCAGCGTCGCGGCGCCGGCGTCGTGCCGGCTGATCTCCAGCAGGTCGGCGAGCAGCGACTCGAACCGCTCCAGCTGGCTCTGCAGCAGCTCCGCGGACCGTCCGACGGCGGGGTCGTCGAAGCTGTCGCGGTACTCGTAGAGCATGTCGGCCGCGATCCTGATGGTGGTCAGCGGGGTGCGCAGCTCGTGCGAGACGTCGGAGACGAACTGCCGCTGCACCTGCGACAGGTCCTCCAGCTCGCCGATCTTCTCCTGGAGGTTGGCGGCCATCTCGTTGAAGGAGCGGGCGAGGCGGGCCAGGTCGTCCTCGCCGCGGACCCGCATGCGCTCTTCGAGGCGCCCGGCGGCGAGCCTCTGCGCGCCCTGGGCGGCGAGCCGCACCGGTATGACGACCTGCCGGGTGACCAGCGACGCGATCGCGGCCAGCAGCAGCACCAGGACGATCCCGACGCCGGCCAGGGAGCGGCTCACGTTGGTGAGGGTCTGCTGCTCCTGCGTCAGCGGGAACAGGTAGTACAGCTCGAACTGCCCGGTGCGGCCGCCGACGATGAGGCCGCGCTCGTCCGGCCTGCCGCCGAGGTAGGAGAGCTTGCCGTAGGTGTAGGCGCGCGACCCGGCGGGCGCGCTCTTCAGCTCTTCGCGCAGCCGCTTGGGGACGCTCTCCGGGCGCAGCTCGTTGGTCGTGTACCCGTCGAAGTACTGCTCGTTCGTGTCGCGGATGTAGACCTCGTAGAGCCCGGACGGTCCGCTGCGCGACTTGAGCCGGTCGATGGTCGAGTTGAGCCGGCTGCCGTCCCCGGCGGAGTTGCCCAGGTCGCGCTGGACCTGCGCCAGGCCGTCGTCCAGCTGGAGGCGCGCCGCCTTGACCTTGCCGTCCATGAGCGCCGACGACATCTGCTGCATCAGGAACGCGCCGAGGATCGCGACCACGATCGCGGAGATGAACAGCGTGGACGTGACGACCCGGACCTGGATGGACCGCCGCCAGCGCAGGTAGGCGGCGCCGACCGCCCCGGCGAGGAGGCGCCGCGCCGCGCCGAGCCCGCGCCGGACGAACCGCTTCGCCCTCCTCATGTCGGCTCTCATGGGGAGTCCGCGGGGCGGCGCGCTGATCCGCTCGTGTACTGGACGTTCATCGGCATGTCACGGGGAACGGGGCGGGGTGCCGGGACGGGGGAGGGAGCTGCGGGGCTCAGGCGGGCCCCGCCTTGTAGCCGACACCGCGCACGGTGACGACGATCTCGGGGCGTTCCGGGTCCTTCTCGATCTTGGCGCGGAGCCGCTGGACGTGCACGTTGACCAGCCGGGTGTCGGCGGCGTGCCGGTAGCCCCACACCTGCTCCAGCAGGACCTCGCGGGTGAACACCTGGCGCGGCTTGCGGGCGAGCGCGACCAGCAGGTCGAACTCCAGCGGGGTCAGCGGGATGTGCCGGTCGCCGCGCTTCACCGAGTGGCCGGCGACGTCGATGGTGATGTCGCCGATCTGCAGCGTCTCGGGCGCGGGCTCGTCGGTGCGGCGCAGCCGGGCGCGCACCCGCGCGACCAGCTCCTTGGGCTTGAACGGCTTGACGATGTAGTCGTCGGCGCCCGACTCCAGGCCGAGGACGACGTCCACGGTGTCGCTCTTGGCCGTCAGCATGACGATCGGCACGCCGGACTCGGCGCGGATCTGCCGGCACACGTCGATGCCGTCGGCCCCCGGCAGCATCAGGTCGAGCAGTACGAGGTCGGGCCGGGTCTCCCGGAACGCCTCGAGCGCCTTGTCGCCGTCGTGCACGAACGAGGGCTCGAAACCCTCGCCCCGAAGCACGATGCCGAGCATTTCGGCGAGTGCGAGATCGTCGTCGACGACCAGTACACGTCCTCTCATGGCCCTCATCGTCACAAAATCGGGGTTCGGTGGAGTGGGGCGCGATGCTCCGGCGCCACCTTGCCAGGGAGAGATATACCTTGGCGTGCAAGGTTACCCGCGTTTGCGGCGTACATGGCTCCCCCGCATCGGGTGGGCGGCTCGGAATCGTAGAGGTGACTCCCAAAACCGGCGCAAGGTTGACATCACGCCCATGACAGGATGACTTGATCGGCCGTCGCGACGGGGGCCCGGCGGGGGCCCGGTCGGATGCGCCGCACACCCCCTCACCGACCGCAGGGAGCCGAGGATGCCGGGACCGGACGGCTGGGACGACGCCGACACCGCCGACGTGGTGCGCGGCGTCCCGTTCCGTCCCATGTCCATCTCGGAGATGCTGGACGGCGCGATCGCCGGGATCCGGCGCCGGCCGCGCACCACGCTGGGCCTGTCGGTGGCGATCAGCACGGTGATCCAGGTGACGAGCTCGATCGCCGCGTACTTCTTCATCGGGGACAGGGCCCGCGAGGAGGTCACCCCCGACGTCCTGCTGGAGTCGCTCGGCGCGCAGACCACGCTGAGCGTGCTGGGGCTCGTGCTGTCGGCGTTCGGGATCCTGCTGATGGCGGGGCTGGTCGCGCCGATCCTGGGCCGCGAGCTGGTGGGGCTGCCGATCGCGCCGCGGCAGGCGTGGCGGGACGCCCGGCCGAGGCTGGGCAGGCTGGCCGGCACCGCCGCCGCCGTCATGGGCATCGCGCTGGGCGCACTGGTCCTGCCGGCCGCGCCGTTCTTCGCGCTGATCGCCGCCGAGGCGCATCCGGCGCTCCCGGTGCTCGCCGGGATCATCGGCTTCCCGCTCGGCGTCGGCCTCATGGTGTGGCTGTACATCCTGCTCGTCCAGGCGGTCCCGGCGGTCGTGCTGGAGCGGCGGACGGTCACGGGCGCGCTGCGCCGGGCCGTCACGCTCTCCAAGGGCCGGTGGTTCCGGACCTGCGGGACGCTGCTGCTGGCGCTGCTCGTGACCGTGTTCATGGGCTTCTTCGCGCTGCGCATCCCGTTCCTGATCGTGCAGCTGGCCTTCTTCGGCGACGCGTCCGGCGACGGCGCCACGATGGGCGCGCTGGCGGTCGACACGCTCGGCCGCATCGTCGGCTGGTCGGTGGTGCTGCCGTTCGACGCGGGAGTGATCGCGCTGCTCTACATGGACCGGCGGATGCGCCGCGAGGGCTTCGACCTGGAGCTGCGCATCAGGGGCCGGTCCGCCGCGGCGATCACCGGCGGCGGGACGGGCGGGACCGGCGAGGCCGGCGGGGACGCCCGCGACGACGGGTTCATCGACCTGTGGCGGACCGATCCGGTGCCGGCCCATCCGCAGACGGGAGCGAACCCGTGATCCTCGACCCCATCGGCCGCGACGAGGCCCGCGAACTGGCCCGCCGCGAGCTGGAGAAGCAGATCTACCAGCGCGACAAGCCGTCCATGCTGGAGCGCTGGTGGGACGACTTCACCGAGTGGCTGCAGCACCTGTTCAACCGGGCGCCGAACCCGGAGGCGCAGGGCAGCGGCGGCGGCTGGACGTCCGTCGTGATCATCGTCGTGGTCGCGCTGGTCGCGATCGGGCTGGTGGCCTGGCTGATGCGGGGCCGCCGCAACCTCCGCTCCCGCAAGGACCCGCTGCTGGAGGAGGAGCCGTCCACGGCGCTCGACCACCGGGAGGCCGCGGAGCGGCACGCGGCGGCCGGGCGGTGGGCCGAGGCGATCCGCGAGCGGCTCCGCGCGATCGCCCGCGACCTGGAGGAGCGGGCGGTCCTGGCGGCGCGGCCGGGCCGGACGGCCGACGAGCTGGCGGCGGAGGCGGGCGCGGCCGTGCCCGAGCTGGCCGCCGAACTGGCCGCGGGCGTGCGGATCTTCGACGACGTCTGGTACGGCGACCGGCCGGGCACCCCCGAGGGCTACGCGCGGATGGCGGAGCTGGACGAGCGGCTGCGGGCGATGAAGCCGAAGCCGCTTGAGGACGACGACCTCATCCCGGCCGGCGCCGGTGAAGAAGGGGGCCCGCGATGGTGACCCAGGCCCCGCCCGAGGCGGCGCCCGCCGAGCCGTCCGCGCGGCAGGTCGCGGGCCGCCGCTGGCGGTCGGCGCGCGGCGTGGTGGCGGTGCTGCTCGCGATGGTCGTGATCGCGGTCGTCCTGGCGGCGCTGCGCCCGTCGACGGCGCCGGACGCGCTCGACCCGGAGTCGCCGAGGCAAGACGGCGCCCGCGCCCTCGCGGAGATCCTGCGGCAGCGCGGGTCCAACGTGACCGTGGCGCGGACCACGGAGGACGCTCTCGCGGCGGCCGCTCCGGGCGGCGTCATGGTGGTGACGCGCACCGAGCGGCTCACCGACGACGACCTGCGGATGCTGAGCGGCACGCAGGTGGACCTCCTGCTCGTCCGGCCGTCCGCGTACGCGCTGGACGACCTGGCCCCGCAGGTGCGGCGCAGCGGCCCGAGCTTCGAGGAGACCGCCGCGCCGGGCTGCGCGCTGCCGGTCGCGTCCCTCGCCGGGACGGTCGCCTTCCACCAGTCGGAGACCTACGAGGTCACCGGCCCGGGGACGGCCTGCTACGGGACGGAGTACGGCGGCGCCCGGCTCGTCCAGGTGCAGACCGGCTCCCGTACCGTCACGGTGCTCGGCTCCGGCGCGCCGCTGACGAACCGGCGGCTCGCCGAGGAGGGCAACGCCGCGCTTGCCATGAACCTGGCCGGGGCCGGCACCTCCACGGTGTGGCTCGTCCCGGACCTGCCGGAGGCGGGCGAGGACGCCGGGCAGCGGTCGCTCGGCGACCTGCTGCCGTTCGGCGTGAAGCTGTTCTTCCTGGAGCTGCTGGTCGCGGTGCTGCTCGTCGCGCTGTGGCGGGCCCGCCGGCTCGGGCCGGTGGTGGCGGAGGCGCTGCCCGTCGTCGTCCGGTCCGCCGAGACGGTCGAGGGCCGCGCCCGCCTGTACCGGGCGGGGCGCGCCCGCGACCGCGCGTCCGACGCGCTGCGCTCCGGCGCCCGCGAACGGCTCGTCCCGCTCCTCGGGCTGCCCCGCGGCAGCGCGCAGGATCCCTCCGCCGCGCAGGAGATCGTCACGGCGGTCGCCCGCCGCACGCCCTACGACGAAACGTACGTCGGAGCGGCCCTGTACGGTCCTGAACCCGTGGACGACGCCGGGCTCATCGCCCTCACCGACGTCCTCGACGACCTGGAAAGGCAGGTACGGCAGTCTTGAACACCCCTGTAGAGCTCGGGAAGGACGACGTGCCCGGCGGCGGGCCGGCCGCGCTGTCCGAGGAGGCCCGGCGGCAGGCCGAGACGGCGCGGGCGGCGCTGACGGCGCTGCGCGGCGAGGTCGCCAAGACGGTCGTCGGCCAGGACTCCGTGGTCACCGGCCTCGTCATCGCGCTGCTGTGCCGCGGCCACGTGCTGCTGGAGGGCGTCCCGGGCACCGCGAAGACGCTGCTCATCAAGACGCTGGCGCGGGCCCTCGACCTGGATTTCAAGCGCGTCCAGTTCACCCCCGACCTGATGCCCGGCGACGTCACCGGATCGCTGGTGTACGACAACCGGACGGCGGAGTTCGAGTTCCGTGAGGGCCCCGTCTTCACCAACCTCCTGCTTGCGGACGAGATCAACCGGACGCCGCCGAAGACCCAGGCGTCTCTCCTGGAGGCCATGGAGGAGCGCCAGGTTTCGGTGGAGGGCGCCGCGCGCGCTCTGCCCGACCCGTTCGTGGTGTGCGCGACCCAGAACCCGATCGAGTACGAGGGCACCTATCCCCTGCCTGAAGCCCAGCTCGACCGGTTCCTCGTCAAGCTGGCAGTGCCCGTCCCCACGCGGGACGAGGAGATCTCCATGCTGCAGCGGCACGCGACCGGGTTCGACCCGCGCGACCTGTCGGCGGTGAACGCGGTCGCGGGCGCGAGCGAGCTGGCCGCGGGCCAGGCCGCCGTCCGCACCGTCCACCTCGACCCCAAGGTCGCCGCCTACGTCGTGGACCTGTGCCGCGCGACCCGGCAGTCCCCGTCGCTGCAGCTCGGCGTTTCCCCGCGCGGCGCGACGGCGCTGCTGGCGACGTCCCGCGCGTGGGCGTGGCTGTCCGGCCGCGACTACGTCACGCCGGACGACGTGAAGGCGCTGGCCAGGCCGACGCTGCGGCACCGCGTCCAGCTGCGTCCCGAGGCGGAGCTGGAGGGCGCCACCACCGACGGCGTGCTGGAGGGCATCCTCGCCCACGTCCCGGCCCCGCGCTGATGGCGCTGACCGGACGCCTGGGGCTGCTGGCCCTGCTCGGCGCGCTCGTCCCGCTGTTCGCGCCGAGCTGGTGGATGCTGTTCGCGGTGTGGGGCGTCCTGCTGCTCGGCGTCCTCGCCGACCTGGCCCTCGCCGGGAACGTGCGGGCGCTGCGTTTCCACCGCGCGGGCGACACCAGCGTGCGGCTCGGCGAGTCGGCGCGGGTGGCGCTGATCGTGGAGAACCTCGGCCGGCGGCGCCTCAAGGCCAGGCTGCGGGACGTGTGGCCGCCGAGCGCGGGCGCGGCGCCCCGCGCGGTCAAGGTGGACGTCCCGGCCGGTGAGCGGCGCCGCGTCGAGATGACGCTGACGCCGACGCGGCGCGGCGACCGCAAGGCCGTCACCGTCGTGGTCCGCTCGGTCGGCCCGCTCGGGCTCGCCGCGCGGCAGCTGTCCCGCCCCGCGCCCTGGACGGTGCGGGCCCTCCCGGCGTTCCCGTCCCGCCGCCACCTCCCGGCGAAGCTGGCGCGGCTGCGGGAGCTGACCGGCGCGCACGTGGCGCTGATCCGCGGGCAGGGCACCGAGTTCGACTCGCTGCGCGAGTACGTGGACGGCGACGACGTCCGGTCCATCGACTGGCGGGCCACCGCGCGGCGCAACGACGTGGTCGTGCGGACGTGGCGGCCCGAACGCGACCGGCGCATCTACCTGGTCCTCGACACCGGCCGGACGTCCGCGGGCCGGGTCGGCGACATCCCCCGGCTGGACTGCTCGATGGACGCGGCGCTGCTGCTCGGCGCGCTCGCGTCCCGGGCCGGCGACCGCGTCGACATGCTCGCCTACGACCGGCGCGTCCGCGCCCGCGTGGAGGGCGCGTCCCGGACCGACCTGCTGCCCGCGATGGTGCACGCCATGGCGCCGCTGGAGCCGGAGCTGCTCGAATGCGACGCGGCCGGGATGGTCTCGACGCTGATGGCCCGCGTCCGGCAGCGCTGCCTGGTCGTGCTGCTGACCGAGCTGAACACCGCCGCGCTCGAAGAGGGGCTGCTGCCGCTGCTGCCGCAGCTCACCGCCCGGCACCTCGTCATGATCGCCGCGGTGTCGGACCCGCGGGTCGGCGAGATGGCGGCCGCGCGCGGCGACCTCGCGTCGGTGTACGACGCGGCCGCGGCCGAACGCGCCCGCGCCGAGCGCCGCCGCCTCACCGCCGAGCTGCGCGGCCACGGCGTCGAGGTGGTGGACGCCCCGCCGGACGAGATCGCCCCCGCCCTGGCCGACGCCTACCTGGCCCTCAAGGCCGCGGGACGGCTCTGATCGGCCCGCCGGCCGGCCACCGCCCCTCAGCCGGCCACGGCCCGTCAGCCGGCCACGGGGGCGAGGTCGGGGCGCAGCTCGGCGTCGCCGGTCTCGCCCCGGCGGGCGGCGCGGCGGCCGAGGACGATCACGTAGCTGAGGAACGCGGTCTCCGCGACGACGCCGATCGCGATGCGCAGCCACGTGATGTGCACCCAGCCGGTCACGAAGCCCTCGATGAGGCCGGACACCAGCAGCACCGCGATGAGCCCGATGGCGATGCTGACGGCGGCGCGCCCCTCCTCGGCGAGGGCCTGGCCGCGGCGCCGCGGGCCGGGGTCGACGATCGTCCAGCCGAGCTTCAGGCCGCCGGCGACGGCCAGGTAGACGGCGGTGAGCTCCAGCAGGCCGTGCGGGAGGATCAGCCCGAAGAACACACCGCCCTTGCCGTTGGCGAACATCAGCCCGCCGATCAGCCCCAGGTTCAGCTGGTTCATCAGCAGCACGTACACGGTGGGGATGCCGAGCAGGATCCCGAAGATCAGCGCGACCGCCGACACCCACGCGTTGTTCACCCACACCTGGAACGCGAACGACGCCGCCGAGTGCTCGGTGTAGTAGTTCGCGAAGTCGTGCTCGACCAGCTCGCGGATCTCCTCCGGCGTCCCGAGGCTCGCCTGCACCTCCGGGCTGTGCACCACCCAGATCGCCAGCGCGAGCGCGAGCAGGTTGCCGAGGACGGCGTTGCCGAGCCACCACCACTTCATCCGGTACGCGACCGCCGGGAACGTCACGGTCGCGAAGCGGCCGACGTCCCGCCAGAGCGGCGCCTGCGCGCCCGCCACCGCGGCCCTGCCCCGCGCCACGAGCGACGACAGCCGGCCCACGAGCTGCGGGTCGGGCGAGCTGGACCGGACGACGGACAGGTGCGTGGCCGTCCGCTGGTACAGCTCGACCAGCTCGTCCACTTCGGCGCCGGTCAACCTGCGGCCGCGGTTGATGAGGTGCTCCAGGCGCAGCCAGTCGGCGTTGTGCGCGGCCACATAGGCGTCGACGTCCACCCGGCGAGACTAACGTGTCGGCTTACTGGACCGACAAAATGGACTTACCCCGACCGCGGAGGAGCAGGGACATGGCCGAACTCGTGACCGGCGAGGCCGTCGCGCTCGACATCCGCGTCGCGCGGCTGGCCAGCCGGGGCTGCGCGTTCCTGCTGGACCTGTTCTTCCAGGCGGTGATGCTCTACCTCGTCGTGTACGTCACGGCGATGACGTCGCTCGTCGCGGACGAGGCGTGGACGGTCGGGCTGACGCTGGTCGGCATGGTCGCCGTCCTGGTCGGCTACCCGTGCCTGTTCGAGACGCTGCTGCGGGGCCGGACAATGGGCAAGATGGCCGTCGGGCTCCGCGTCGTCGGCGACGACGGCGGGCCGATCCGGTTCCGGCAGGCCCTGGTCCGGGCGCTCGCCGGGTTCATCGAGTTCTGGACGTTCTACGGCTCCCCCGCGCTGATCACCTCGTTCTGCAACCGGCGCGGCAAGCGGCTCGGCGACCTGTTCGCCGGGACGATCGTCATCCAGGAGCGCGCCCCGTCCATGATGCTGTACGGGCCCGTGGCGGTGATGCCGCCGCAGCTCGCCTGGTGGGCGCGGACGCTGGAGATCTCGATGCTGTCGGACGAGCTGGCGATGACGGCCCGGCAGTACCTGTCGCGGTTCTGGGAGCTGCTGCCGGAGGTGCGCGACTCGCTGGGGCAGCGGATCGCCTCGCAGGTCGTCGAGGTGATCAGCCCGCCCCCGCCGCCCGGGGTGCGGCCGGAGATCCTGCTGTCGGCGGTGCTCGCCGAACGCCGGCACCGGGAGGAGGTGCGGCTCGCCGAGCGCCGCGCCCGCCGCATGCGCCGCCTCGGCCTGCCCGTGTGGGGTCCCGGCCCGGCGCCCGCTCCCGTCCCCGCCCCGGCGATGGCGATGGCCGGCCCGCCGGCGTACGGTCCGGTCCGCCCCGGCCCGCCGGCTCCCCCGCCGTTCAGCGCGCCGGCCCCGGGCCGGCCCCAGTTCCTCCCGCCCGCGAACTACGGCGCCGGCCCTTACCGGGAGGTCCTGAACGCTCCTCCCCCGCCGAACCCGTATCCGGGGCCGGATCAGCCGCCGCGCGGCCCGTACCTGCCGCAGGGCCGCTGACCGCGGCCGGTTCCCCGGCGGCGCTCGCCCCGTCCCGCGGCTTCGCGGTGCGGGGTCAGCCGGGAAGGGCGCGGAGCCGCTCGTCGAGGGTCGGGCGGAGCTTCTTGAGGCACAGCACGGGGAGGTAGGCGCCCTTGCTGGTCAGGTAGTTCGTGGCCTCGGACGGGCACTCCCGCTGCGTCTTCACGCGGCCGACGACCTTGGCGATCGCCTGGCTGGACCCGCAGTCGGCCTTGTCGAGGTCGCCGATGTTGAACGAGGGGTCCTCGATGCAGTCGCCCGGTGCCAGCACGCCGCCGCCCGGGCCGAGGCACACGATCGGCTTGGCGAGCTCACCGCCGCCGAACGACCGCATCTTCATGACCTCCAGCGTCTTCGCCGGGCACTCCCGCTCCGTGGCGACGCGCGCGATCACCTTGCCGTACCAGCCGGCCTCGGCGCACGGCTGCTCCTTGCCGAAGCCGATCGAGCCGCTGCTGACGCAGTCGCCGGCGGTCAGGAACGCGCCGCCCGCGCCGGGGTCGCCCGGGTGCGGGCCCTTGAGGTTGCGGACGCACGCCTCGTAGTAGTGCTCGTCGGTTTCCTCGGCCCGGACGTTGGTGACGCCGTCCGTCCCGTCGGGGCAGTCCGGCTCGGACCGGGACGTCATGGAGAAGCCGGTCGCCTCGCCCTCGTCGACGATCTTGACGATCTCGGCCTTGGCCGCGGCGTCGTCGCAGCTCACCCGGAGGCTCGCGGGGATGCGGTTCCCCTCGTCCATCCCGAAGCCCTTGTCGACGCACTGCTCGGCCTTCACCGGCCCGCTCGGCCCGCCGCCGCCCCGGACGACCAGGAATCCCGCGGCGCCCACGAAGAAGACGGCCGCGGCGGCGACGACCACCCAGACGAGCGGCGAGGGCTTCTTGCCGCGCGGCGGGGGGACGGGGCCGGGCCGGGGCGGCCCGAACGGGGGCACCGGGCCGCCTCCCGGCGGGACGGGCGCGCCGGGCGGGGCGAACCGCGCGCCCTGCGGCGGCTGCGCGCCGGGCGGCTGCGGCGGGCCGGGGGGCGGCGCGGGCGGCCCCTGCCGCTCAGGCCCGTCCGGTCCCCCGCCCTGCCCGTGCATGTCCGCCTCCTTGATCACGAAGAGGACAAACGTATCGGACCGGCACCGCCGATGCGGGCGGTTCGGGCGCGGCCTACGGCGCGGCGCCGAAGCCGGCGCCGGTGAGCAGCGGCGCGAGCGTGTCGACCGTGACGGCGAACGCGGCCTCGCCGGAGGCGGACGCCGAGCCGGTCAGCACGCCGATCACCTCGCCGTGCTCGTTGAACAGCGGGCCGCCGTTCCCGTCCGGCGGGACGCGCAGCCGCATCCGGTAGAGGGTCAGGCCCTGCTCGGGGAACTGCTCGAAGGCGTCCACGACCCCGCTGAGCAGGCCGCCGGGGCCGGGCGTGCGGACCGCGTCGCCGATGCGGACGAGCCCGGCGTGCCCCAGGCGGAGGGGCCGCACCGGCAGGGGCTCGGTGAGCTGCAGCAGCGCCACGTGCAGGGGCGAGTCGGGCGTGAACACGTGCCCGACGCGGCGCGGTCCGAGCGCGGTCTCGACGTCGAAGCCGCCGGGGCCGTCCGGGCGGGCGGCGACGGCGAGCCGGTCGGAGATCAGGAAGCCGGCGCCGGACGGCGCCTTGACGAGGGCCTCGCGGGCGCGGCGGAGGAAGCCCTCCGGGGCGTCCGGGTCGAGGACGGTGAAGCCGAGCGGCCCGGCGTGGCCGGCGAGGACGCGGCCGTACTCCTCGGCCGCGCCCGTCTCCGCCAGGCTGTGCAGCCGGCGGCGCACGTCGGCGGGATCGGACGGGGGCTCCGGCAGCTCGGCGAGGGCCTCCAGGGCGCGGGCGTGGTCGCCGGCGGCGTGGTGCGCGCGGAAGCGGCGCAGCGGGTCGGCGTCGACGGTCGCGAGCCGGGCGAGGACGGCGTTCCACAGCGCGACCTGCGCCAGCCCGGGGCGGACGCGGTCGAGGTGGTCCTTCAGCCGGGCGTGCAGGTGGGCGCCCTGGGCGAGGTCGGCGTCATCGGCGGCGAGGTACTCGCGGGCCTTGGCCGTCAGGTCGCGCAGCGGCGCCCGCATCGACAGCAGCTCGGTCTCCAGCTCGGTCGCGGCCGGGCCGTAGATCTCGGCGAGGACCCGCTCGGTCGCCGGGTCCGGGCGGACGTTCGGGTCGTGCGCCGCCAGCCGGGCGCGGAACTCCCGCAGCACGGGCGCGGCGTCCGCGCGGCCCGCCTCGCCGGCGAGCGCGGCCAGCTCGGCGCGCAGCTCCGCGGCCCGCCGCCGCTCCTCCTCGCGCTCCAGCTGGGTGCGGCGCCGGTCGCTCATCTGCGCGATCTCGTCCGGGGACAGCAGGGTCGTGTCGGCGACCTTGATCGACCGCTGGTTGCCGGTCAGCGTGTCCTTGGCCGTCACCTCCAGGACGCAGCTGGCGTCGATGGAGAACGTCACCTCGATCTGCGGCTCGCCGGCCGGGGCCGGGGCGATGTCGCGCAGCTGGAACTCCCCGATCTTCGAGCCGGGCCGCAGGTCGCCGCTGTAGATCTGCAGGAGGACGGTCTCCTGGTTGTCGGTGGTCGTGGTGTAGGAGCCCCGCTCGCTGACCGGGATGTGGGTGTTCGCCGGGATGAGCGTCGAGAACTCCTCCACGCCCGGTTCCGGGGAGATCAGCAGGCCCAGCGCGAGCGGCGTGACGTCCAGCAGCACGTGCTGGTCGAGGACGCCGCTGAGCACGGCGCCCTGGAGCGCGGCCCCGCTCGCGACCGCGGTCCGCGGGTCGTCCAGCACGGTCCGGCGCAGCCCGAAGACCTCTTCGACCAGCCCGGCGACCTGCGGGGACAGCATCGGCCCGCCGACCAGCACCAGATGCTCCACCCGCTCCGGCAGCGACTGCTTCAGCCGCTCGCACGTCTCGCGCAGCGCCCGCATGGGCTCGGCGAGGATCTCGGCCAGCTCGTCCCGGGTCAGCTCCAGGCGGAAGGACGGGTCGCCGTTGAAGCCGGGCAGCGGGTAGCTCGCCTGGGACTGCGCCGACAGGCCGATCTTCAGGAACTCGACGGCGATCTCGAACCGCAGCCGCTCCCGGCCGCGCGCCGGCACCTCGACGCCGTCGCGGGCCAGCCGCGCCTCGACCGCCCTGGCGATGGCGGCGTCGAAGTCCCGGCCGCCGAAGTCGTTGTCGCCGACCACCTGCTGGACGTCGTAGACGCCGCCGTCCACCACGAGCGCGCTGATGTCGAGCGTGCCGGCGCCGAGGTCCACGACGACGACCTGGCCGGACAGCCGCCGCTGCCGGGCGGCGGAGATGCACGCGGCGGTCGGCTCGTGGACGAGCCGCTCCAGCTCCACCCCGGCGATCCGGCAGGCGTTGCGGGTCGCCTGCTTCTGGTTGTTGCGGAAGAACGCGGGGATCGTCAGGATCGCCCGGGGGCGCGAGAGCCGCAGGTCGTGCTCGTCCGCCAGCCAGTCCAGCCACTCGCCGCGGACCTCGCCCAGCTCGGCGGACGCGAGCTCGCCCGCCCGCTCCCGGACGCGCTCGGCGAGGAAGTCCTCGACCATGCGGCGGGCGTGCGCGATGAGGCGGGCGGCGACCTCCTCCGTCCGGTAGACGCGGCCCCGGACGCGGTACCTGGTCGCCCCGCCGATGCGCCGTTTCGCCGCGCTGATCAGCCCCTTCACCCAGTCGGCGAGGACCTCGTCGCCCGTCACCCCGACCCGCTCGTTGCCCTGCTCGTCGATGGTGAGGGTGGACGCGAAGAACGCGCGGCCCTTCCACGGGCACAGCACCGGCCGCCCGGCCCGGACGTCGTAGACGGCGACCGCGCAGGTCGTCGTGCCGAGGTCGAGCGCCCAGATGCGCGCGTAGGCGGCCTCGACGTCCTCGCGGGCCCGCGCGACCCACGCCGCGGCCCCCTCCTCGAACCGGCCGCGGCCCTGCGCGCCGAGCGCGTCCAGTGCCCGGTGGGCCTCGGCCTCCAGGTGCGGCGGCAGGAGCCCCTCCTCCTTGAGCCGCCGCAGTTCCTCGAACCCGGCGGTGCCGCGGCCGCGCCGCTCCACCGCCCGCAGGCACAGCCCGGCGAGCTTCTCGACGTCCCCGGACCGGCGCAGGCAGTCGGCGAGCCGGGCGTCCTCGACCGCGTCGTCGCCGCGCGCCGCGAGGAGGCAGCGCGCCGCCTCGGCGTACCGGTCGAGCCGCAGGTAGAGCGCGGCGGCCGCGTCGTGCTCGCCGGCCTCCTCGTGCAGCTGCGCCGCGCCGGCGAGGTCGCCGCCCGCCTCGCGCGCCTCGGCGCGGGGCCGCCAGCCGCCCGGCTCGCCGCGCAGCACGCGCTCGGCGTCGCCGGGGCGGCCCGCCGCGAGGTAGAGGCCGTGCGCCCGGTACACGTCGCCGCCCAGCTCGGCCTGCTCGGCGGCGGCGGACGGTTCGCCCGCGGCCTCCTCGAAGCGGCTCCACTCGCGGTGGACGTCCGCCTCCCCGGCGGCGGCCAGTTCGGCGTAGTGCCGGCGTCCGGCCGCGACGACGGCCCTGCGGCGGGCGGTCAGCTCGTCGCGGCGCCGCCGCAGCTCGTCGCCGGGCTCGGCGACCTCGCCCAGGCGGTCGACGACCGTGCGGGCGCGCTTCGCGGCGTCCGGGAACTCCCGGTGCTCGACCAGCGCGTCGATCTCCGCCCAGCAGGCGAGCGCGAGCCTCGCGAGCCGGTCCTGCGCGCCGGCGGGGCAGGTGGCGAACGCCTCGCCGAGCCGCCCGAGCCGCTCGTGGCATTCGCTCTCCCGTGCCGGGCGCCCCGCCTCCCGGAACAGCGCGAGCGCCTCCTCGTAGCCACCGCGCTCGAACAGCAGCTCGGCCGCGTGGACGCGCAGCGGGGTGAGCGCCTCGTCGTCCTCCCGCCGGGCCAGCTCGATGCCCGCCCGGACGTCCTCGACGCGCGGCGAGGCCAGGCAGCAGCCGAGCGCCTGCCGCCTCCGGTCGGCCGTGTCCGCCAGCCGCACCGCGTCGGCGCCGTGCCCGAGGAAGGCGTGCACGGCGAACAGGTCGGGCGCCAGCGGCTCCGGAAGCCCGCCGAAGAAGGCGCGCCACAGCTGCTCGTCGCCGCTCAGCGGGACGGCCGCCGTGTGGGCGCGCAGGGCGCGCGCCACGGTGTCCCGGTCCAGGACGCCCAGCGCCCGCCACCGGTCGAGCCGGGCCACCAGCCGGTTCGCGTCGCCCTCCGCGCCGAGGACGTCGGCGGTGCGGTCCCGGGCGTCCCGCTGGACCGACGCCAGCCCGAGCCGGGCGGCGACCTCGAACGCCACGGTCAGGGCGTCCACGCTGCGGCTCGCCGCGGCGCCGGCGAGCGCGTCGCGGAGCTCCTGCGGGAAGGCGGCCGGGTAGACCTCGTCGGGGACGCGGGCGTCGTATTCGTCGAACAGCCGGCGGGCGAGAGCCGGGTCGTCGCCGAGCGCGCCGGCCAGGGCGCGGGCGTAGTCGCGGGCCGCGCGCTCCAGCCGCCGGCCGGTGCCCGGGCCGTCCGCGAAGGCCGCGGCGAGTTTCCGCAGGCGCCGTTCCCCGCCCCGCTCCAGCAACGACATAGCGCGCCTCCCGGGCACCCGCGTAGATCGCTATGGAGCCATGCTAGAAGTTGGGCGGCGACTCCAGATCGGTCAATTCGATGCCGGGTCCGGCCAGCAGGACGTCGCCGGCCACGTGGACGGTCTCCGCCTCGCCCGTCGCCAGGTCGGTGACCTCGTACTCCTCGACGGGCAAGGGCACCGTCTCGGTCTCGTAGGCGGACGTCCCGGCATGGCGCCAGCGCCACATGGTCGTCAGCGCCGAAAGGGACGCCCCGCTCACCTGGACGAGACGGACGTCCCTCTGCGCCCCCTCGTCCAGCCCCAGCGAATGGGCGATCGCGATGAGGAAGCCCGGCGAATCGGAGACGAAACCGGCCGCGCGCTCACCGTGCTCGGTGCCCGTCTCGCCGGCCGCGCGCACCCACGCCAGCTCGGGCCCCGTCAGGCCGCCGCGCAGCCACCAGCCGGGGGTGACGAGTTCGACGCGGATCTGCCGCCACCGCGCGTCCACGACCAGGTCGACGCGGACGCCGTCGTCGCGCCGGGACGTGTAGCGCCACCCGCCGGGGCCGGGCGCGCACTGGAAGCGCTCCGCCAGGTCCTCGCCGAGATGCAGGTACGTCCCGGCGGGCATCAGGAGCCGATGCGCCAGGAGTGGAGGTAGTCCTCCTGGTCCGGGGTCAGCAGGTCGATGGAGATGGACATCGACGCCAGCTTCAGCCGCGCCACCTCCGTGTCGATCTCCTTGGGCACCTCGTGGACGGCCGGCGCCAGCGACGCGTGCGACTTCGCCAGCCACGCGCACGTGAGCGCCTGGTCGGCGAACGACATGTCCATGACGGCGGCCGGGTGCCCCTCCGCGGCGGCCAGGTTCACCAGGCGCCCCTCGGCGAGCAGGATGAGGCGCCGCCCGTCGGCCAGCACGTACTCGTCCGTCTGCGGCCGGATGCCGCGGTGCACCTCGACCGCCATCTCGCTCAGCGCCCGCACGTCGATCTCGACGTCGAAGTGCCCGGAGTTCGCGAGGATGGCGCCGTCCTTCATCACCGCGAGATGGTCGGCGTTCACCACGTCGCGGTTCCCCGTGACGGTGATGAAGACGTCGCCGTGCACGGCGGCCTCGGACATGGGCAGCACGGCGAAACCCTGCAGCGCGGCGTCGAGCGCCTTGACGGGGTCGATCTCGGTGACGACCACGCGCGCCCCCAGGCCGCGGGCCCTCTCCGCCAGACCGCGTCCGCAGAACCCGAAGCCCGCGATGACGACGGTCTTGCCGGCCAGCAGCGTGTTCGTCGCGCGCACGATCCCGTCCAGGGTCGACTGGCCGGTCCCGTAGCGGTTGTCGAACATGTGCTTGGTGTCGGTGTCGTTGACCGCGACCATGGGGAACTTGAGCGCGCCCTCACGCGCCATCTGGTGCAGCCGGATCACCCCGGTCGTCGTCTGCTCGCACCCCGCCTTCACCGTGCCGAGCAGATCCGTCCGGTCGATGTGCAGCGTGTTGACCAGGTCGCAGCCGTCGTCCAGGACGAAGTCGGGCCCGGTCTCCAGCGCCTGGTGGATGTGGGCGTAGTACCCCTCGCGGTCGGTCCCCGCCCGCGCGAAGACCTCCGCGCCGTACTCGTGCACGAGCGCCGCCGCGGTGTCGTCCTGCGTGGACAGCGGATTGGACGCCGCCAGCGCCACGCTCGCGCCCCCCGCCTGAAGCGTGCGGATCAGCCCCGCGGTCTCCGTCGTGACGTGCATGCACGCCGCGACCTTGAATCCCTCCAGCGGCCGCTCCTCGGCGAACCGCTCCCGGATCTGCCGCAGCACGGGCATGCTCCGCTCGGCCCACCCGATCCGCTTGACCCCCTCATAGGCCAGCGAACCGTCCGCGATATCGCTCATGACTCCCTCGTGCGTTCTGTCTGGGGCGGCCGGTGCCCAGCGCCCGGCCGCCCAGACAGAACATATGCACTCAGTACCGGTAGTGGTCCGGCTTGTAGGGGCCTTCCACGTGGACGCCGATGTAAGCGGCCTGCTCCTTGGTGAGGGTGGTGAGCTTGACGCCGAGGGCGTCGAGGTGGAGGCGGGCGACCTTCTCGTCCAGGTGCTTCGGCAGGACGTGGACGCCGACCGGGTACTCGTCGGTCTTGGTGAACAGCTCGATCTGCGCGATGACCTGGTTCGTGAACGAGTTGGACATCACGAACGACGGGTGGCCGGTGGCGCAGCCGAGGTTCATCAGGCGGCCCTCGGCGAGGACGATGATCGAGTGGCCGTCCGGGAAGCGCCACTCGTGCACCTGCGGCTTGATCTCGATCTTCTCGATGCCGGGGACCTTGGCGAGGCCGGCCATGTCGATCTCGTTGTCGAAGTGGCCGATGTTGGAGACGATCGCCTGGTGCTTCATCCGGCTCATGTGGTCGGCCGTGATGATGTTGAAGTTGCCGGTGGTCGTCACGAAGATGTCGGCCTGGTCGACGACGTCCTCCAGGACGGTGACCTGGAAGCCGTCCATCGCCGCCTGCAGCGCGCAGATGGGGTCGATCTCGGTGACGATGACGCGGGCGCCCTGGCCGCGGAGGGCCTCGGCGCAGCCCTTGCCGACGTCGCCGTAGCCGCAGACGACGGCGATCTTGCCGCCGATGAGGACGTCGGTGGCGCGGTTCAGGCCGTCGATGACGGAGTGCCGGCAGCCGTACTTGTTGTCGAACTTCGACTTGGTGACCGAGTCGTTGACGTTGATCGCCGGGAACGCGAGGGTGCCCGCCTTCGCCATCTCGTAGAGGCGGTGGACGCCGGTGGTGGTCTCCTCGGTGACGCCCTTGATGCCGGCGGCGGTCTCGGTCCAGCGGCCCGGCTTCTCGGCGATCGTGCGGCGCAGGGTGTCGAGGATGACGCCCCACTCCGCGGGGTCGTCCTCGGTGGCGGTCGGCACGGCGCCCGCCTTCTCGTACTCGGCGCCCTTGTGGACGAGGAGGGTCGCGTCGCCGCCGTCGTCCAGGATCATGTTGGGGCCGGTGCCGTCCGGCCACTGCAGGGCCTGGTCGGTGCACCACCAGTACTCTTCGAGGGTCTCGCCCTTCCACGCGAACACCGGGACGCCCTTCGGGTCCTCCGGGGTGCCGTCCTTCCCGACGACGACCGCGGCGGCGGCGTGGTCCTGGGTGGAGAAGATGTTGCAGGAGACCCAGCGGACGTCGGCGCCGAGCTCCACCAGCGTCTCGATCAGCACGGCGGTCTGGATCGTCATGTGCAGCGAGCCCATGATCTTGGCGCCGCGCAGCGGCTTGGCGGCGGAGTACTCCTCGCGCACCGCCATCAGGCCCGGCATCTCGTGCTCGGCGAGCCGGATCTCCCGGCGCCCGAAGTCGGCCAGCGACAGGTCGGCGACCTTGTAGTCCATGCTTTCGTTGCTCCCTTGGTCAATGGCGGCGCCGTCCGCGTGCGCGGGCCGGTACGCGAGGGCTCGACGGGCCCGTGCGACCGCGTCGACGCCGCGAGTCTACGGGCGGGCGGCGGGGGAAGGCACGGCCGGACGCGACTTCCTGACACTGATTTGTCAGAATTGAGCCATGCGCATCACGGAGGCCGCCCGGCGGCTCGGCACCTCGCCCCGCATGCTCCGCTACCGGGAGGCACTCGGGCTGCTGCCCGCCACCCGGGACGCGTCCCTGCGCGGCGGCGGGCACCGGAAGTTCGGGGAGGCCGAGCTGCGGGCCGTCGCGCTCGCGCTGGCGCTGGAGAAGCGCTACGACATCGGCCCGGCCGAACTGGCGTTCGGGCTGCGCGTTCTGGCCGAGCCGCAGGTGCAGGCGCACGTCCGGGAGCTGGGCGAGCGCATAGGCCGGCTGTCCGCGCCGCCGGCCCGCGCCCTCGACTTCGAGAAGGAGAAGGCGATGCGCCTATTGCGCCGCCGATGATCGCTAAAATCCCGCCATCACCGGAGGGAAGGCGGGTCAGGGTGCGTTCCATCATCTACGGGGTGCTCGGCCTCGTCATCGGCGTCGCCATGATCATCGGCGGCGCCCATGCCAGGAGCGACGACAAGGTGACGTGCGGCAGCCAGACCATGTCACCGGGCGACACCTGCCGGACCGTCATCAACGACGACGCGACCGAGCGCTCCTACGAGGAGCAGAAGTCGCTGGACGACTGGGATGCCACGCTGGTGATGATCATCGGGGCGATCCTGGCCGTCGGCAGCCTGCTCGTCGCCGGAGTGTCCCTGGGAGGCCGACTCCGCCGGACCGCCCGCCAGGCCGCCCAGCCCGGCGATCCGCCCGCGTACCCCGGCTACCCGCCGGCGCAGCCGGGCTACGCGCCGCCGCCGGCCCCGCCCGGGTACGGGCCCGCGGCGCAGCCG
>NZ_JBIQHY010000049.1:0-14499 GCF_044508335.1 Actinomadura sp. | reverse complement strand
GCCGGGCTACGCGCCGCCGCCGGCCCCGCCCGGGTACGGGCCCGCGGCGCAGCCGTACCCGCCGCAGCCGTACCCGCCGCAGCCTCCCGGCCAGTACCCGCCGCCCGGCGGCCACCCGCCCCACCGCGGCTAGTTCGCGGCGTTCTCGCCGGGGACCACCACGCCCGACTCGTAGGCGAGCATCACCGCCTGGGCGCGGTCGCGCAGGCCGAGCTTGGTGAAGACGCGCGCCACGTGCGTTTTCACCGTGTGCTCGCTGACGACGAGGCGCTCGGCGATCTCCCCGTTGGACAGGCCGCCCGCGATCAGCACCAGCACCTCGGTCTCCCGCGCGGTCAGCGTCGCCAGCTCGGCCGGGGCCTGCGGCCGGTTGCGGCGCTGCCGGGTGAACTCGCGGATGAGCCGCCCGGTCACCTGCGGCGCCAGCAGCGAGTCGCCGCGGGCCACCACCCGGACGGCGGAGACCAGCTCGTCGGCGGTCGCGTCCTTCAGCAGGAAGCCGCTGGCGCCGACGGCGAGCGCGTCGTAGACGTACTCGTCCACGTCGAACGTCGTGAGGACCAGCACCCGGACGTTCTCGGCGCCGGGGAGGGCGAGGATGCGGCGGGTCGCCTCGATGCCGTCCATGCCGGGCATCCGGATGTCCATGACGACGACGTCGGGGCGGCTGCGCTCGGCGATCCGGACCGCCTCGCGGCCGTCGCCGGCCTCGCCGATGACGGTGATGTCGTCCTGCGCGTCGAGCAGGGCGGCGAACCCGGCCCGCACGATCGTCTGGTCGTCGACGATCAGCACCTTGATCACGGCCGCCGCCCCGGGTGCCGGAGTGCGGCGGGATCAGGGACGGCCGGGCGGCGCCTGCGAAGCGTGTCCACTGGTGGCATTCCCCTCCCTGGTCAGCGGAAGCTCGGCCTCCACCAGGAACCCGCCCTCGGCGGCCGGCCCGGCGGAGAACCGTCCGCCCAGCATGGTCGCACGTTCCCGCATCCCGACGAGCCCGTGCCCGCCGCCGGTCTCCGGCGCCTGCACCCTGGTGCGCCCGTCCGCGCCCCCATCCTGGAGGGTCGGGCCCGCGGGATCCAGTACCGCGGTACGGGGGGCGGGGTCCGGCCGGTTCAGCACCCGGGTCGGCGCGGACGCGCCGTCGTCGCGGACGCGGACCGCCAGCCGGTCCGGCAGGAACATCAGGTCGACGTGCACGCCGGCGCCGGGCGCGTGCCGCCGCGCGTTCGTCAGCGCCTCCTGCACGATCCGGTACGCCGACAGCTCGACCGTCGTGGACAGCGCGCGCGGCTCGCCGTGGACGGCGAGGTCCACGCGCCCGCCCGCGCCGCGGTGCTGCTCGATCAGGTCGGGCAGCCGGTCGAGGCGCGGCTGCGGGGAGTTCGCCGCGTCCGGCTCGGGCTTGGCGTCGGCGCGCAGCACGCTGAGCAGCCGCCGCATCTCCACCAGCGCCTCCCGGGCCGTCTTGGCGATCTCGGTGTAGCCGGCGCGGGCCTCGGGCGACAGGTTCTCCATGGTGTACGGGGCCGTCTCCGCCTGCACGGCGATCATCGAGACGGAGTGCGCGACGACGTCGTGCAGCTCGCGGGCGATGCGGGCGCGCTCCCGCATGACGGCCTGCTCCCGCTGGACGGCGGTGAGCCGGGTCAGGGTCTCGTTGGTGCGCTCGGCGGCCGCCGCCTCCGTCCGCCCGGCGGACTCGACCACGCGCCGCGCGTCCCCGAGCCCGATGGCGGCGAGGACGGCGACGATCGGCGCGGGCCACGGGATCTCGTCCAGCGTGCCGGCGGCGAGGTACACGACCGCGATGGTGGCGACGCTGCCGATCGCGAGGACGCCGGTGGACTGGCGGGGCAGCTGCCGGCCCAGCGCGTACAGCGTGTAGAGCGCGGCGAAGCTGGTGGTGACGAGGAGCAGCTGCCCGGTGAGCAGGCTCGCCGCGACCGCGCTGAGCACGACGGCCGCGACCGGGCGCAGGTTCTCCCGCCGCCAGACGAGCGGGAGCGTCGCGGCGACCGCGAAGCCGCCGGCGAGGCTGACCGGCGAGTCGACGCGCGGCACCAGCTCGGCGAGCGCGGCGATGGTGAGCGCGAGCCCGGTCAGCGGCGCGAAGTACCAGGAGCCGACGACCTCCCGCCAGGTGTCCAGCCAGCGGGGCAGCGGCGCCGTCGCCCCCGCCGGGGCGCCCGGGGCCGGGTGCCGCCGCGCGCCGCCGGTCAGCCGCGCGCCGAGCCGCGCCGCGAGGGGGCGCAGCAGGGTGCCGATCCCGGTGAGGATCCACAGCAGCAGCTGCCCGACGCCCGCCACGATCCGGCCGGACAGCCGCCACGCGTGGTGCGCGACGGCTGGTCCGAACCCCGCGGGGTCGGGCTTCGGCCCCTCCGCGGGGCGTGGAGGGCCGGCCCCCCAAGCGGAATCGGTGCGGGCCTTGTCATCGGAGGTCACTCCTCAATAGTGACCGCTGGGGGCGTGCCGCTGCCTCACCGCCCGGATGTATAGGGAGGAGGCGGATCCACCTGGAGTACCACGCGCGTTCCCTCCTTGAGGGGGACGTCCCGGAGCGGCTCGCGAACGTAGTGTCTTACCCGTGACCGCGCCGGTGGCGGTCGCCGACGTAGGGGGTTCGGCGACGCCGCCGCGGTCACACCAGAACCGCCCGGTTTCAGGGGTCCGGGCGGGGACGCATGGGAAGCACCTCGCCGGACGGCCGCGCTCCGCTCCCGCGGATGCGACAGCCGGTTTCGCCTGGGCTGGGGTTCGGCCGGCATCGCGGCGGCCGCCCGGCGAGGGGTCCCGTGCGCTCCGGAGGCCGGGACGGCGCCGTCAGGACGACGCCGGAGCCTCCGGGGCCGACTCCGCGGCGGTGGCGCCCGCGTCGCGGGACGCCTCGTCCAGCGCCGGCTCCAGGTAGATCAGCTTCGCCGCCGGGACGTCCGCGCGGATCTTCGCCTCCGCCGCGTCGATGCCGCGGGCGACCTCCGCGGCCGTGTCGTCGTGGTGCACGGCGATCTTCGCGGCGATCAGCAGCTCGTCCGGGCCGAGGTACTCGGTCCGCATGTGGATGAGGCGCTCGACCTCCTCCACCGACTCCAGCGCGGCGACGATGCGCCGCTCGGTGTCGGCGTCCGCGCCCTCGCCGATCAGCAGGCTCTTGGTCTCGATCGCCAGGATCGTCGCGACCGCGCCGAGCAGGAGGCCGATCGCGACGGTGCCGACGCCGTCCCAGACGCCGTCGCCGGTGGCCACGGCCATGGAGACGCCGAACAGCGCGAAGAGCAGGCCGATGAGGGCGGCGAAATCCTCCAGGAGGACGACCGGCAGCTCGGGGGCCTTGGCGCGGCGGATGAACGCCCACCACGACTGGTCGCCGCGGACGGTGTTCGACTCCATGATCGCGGTGCGGAACGAGAACGACTCCATCGCGATCGCGACGAGCAGCACCGCGAACGCCCAGATCGGGGACTCGACCTCCTCCGGGTGGGAGATCTTGTGGTAGCCCTCGTACAGCGAGAACGCCGCGCCGACGGTGAACAGGACCACCGCGACGACGAACGCGTAGAAGTAGCGTTCCCGGCCGTAGCCGAACGGGTGCTGCGGGGTGCGGCTCCGCTCGGACCGCTTCCGGCCGAGCAGCAGCAGCCCCTGGTTCCCCGAGTCCGCGACCGAGTGGATCGACTCCGCCAGCATCGACGACGAACCGGTGAACGCGAACGCGACGAACTTCGACACCGCGATCCCGAGGTTGGCGGCCAGCGCGGCGACGATGGCCTTTGTTCCACCCTCAGCACTCATCTAGGTAATCCTCGCTTTGAGCTCTTCCATGGCAGGCACGGGCGCGGGGTCCACTCCCAGCGCGATAGCCAAGTAAACCGTGACATAGTCCGCCAACGCGATGAGCGACGCGATCCTCTCCAGCGGATGCTCGCCCTCGGCGCGGACCTCGGTGACCGGGACGCCCCGGTCGCGGGCCAGCGCGGTGGACGCCTCGCACCGCGCGCGCACCCGCGGATGCTCCTCCACGTCCCGCAGGACGACGAGGTGCAGCCCGTGCTCGGGGTCGTCCGCCCGGTCGCGGAAGAAGTAGTCGTCGTCGGCGGGTGCGGGGGCCGCCCCCCACGATGACGCGCCGGGGCCGGACGCGGGGCCGCCGCGCGCGAACGAGCCGTCGAACACCGCCAGCTGGCCGTGGTCCGCCTCGGGCACCTCGCCGAAGACCGCGGGGTACTTGGCGTTCTCGCCGAGCTGCCCGCACATCCGGTACGCCGCCGTCGCCGCCACGGCGGACGAGCCCCAGACGAGCGGCACGTCGCCGGCCACGTCGAGCGCGATGCGCTTGGCCGGGTTGACGAACGGCTCGCTGGACGGGCGGCACCGGTGCGCGACGTCCTCCAGCAGCGCCGCCGTGGACTCCAGCACCGCGTCGGAGGCGTCCACGAGCCGCAGGGTGCGCGCCGCGATGACCAGCGGGACCGCCAGCGCCCACAGCGCCGAACGGGGCTGCCCCGCCGGGCGCACGGGCACGAGCACCCCGCGGCTGCGGGCGGTCAGGTCGGCGAGCGGCGACCCCTCCGCGCCGACGAACATCAGCCTGCAGCCGCGCCGGGCCGCCTCCACGGCGACTTCCAGCGTCTCCTCGGTGCTCCCCGAGGAGGACACGGCGATGACGAGATCGGCCGCGCCCACCCAGCCGGGCAGCCGGTAGCCGCGCACCGTGAGCACCGGGACCGCGCAGCCCGCGCCGCACACCGCCGCGAGCACGTCGCCCGCGACGCCCGCGGCGCCCATCCCGGCGACGACGACCGCGCGCGGCCGGCCGTCCTCGGCCAGCGCCGCGACGCCCGCCTCGGCCGCCGCGCGCTGCGCCTCCCGCACCTGCGCCGCCGACGAGGCGACCTGCCGCAGCATCCCGCCCGGGTCGGCCGCCTCCGCCGCCTCGGCGTCCTCCAGCCGCGCGGGATCGAACTCTCCGTTCACGGCCTCGCCTCCGCCCGGCGGCCCGCGGCGCCGTTCCGGCGCCGCCGTCCCTCGTCTCCCCGCTCCTCGGTGCGGCCGGCGCCGCGCCCCGGACGGGTCACGGGGCGGGGGTCCTGGCCTCGTCGATGAGCAGGACGGGGATGTCGTCGCGGACCGGATAGGCGTAGCCGCAGGTGCCGGTGCACACCAGCTCGTCCGCGCTCTCGTCGGCGCGGAGCCCGCCGCCGCAGTTCGGGCAGGCGAGGATCTCCAGCAGCCAGGAGTCCAGCTTCATGGTCATGGCAGCGTCACTTCTCCCTACAGTCGGTGTTCCCCGGCCCGGTCAGCTCTCCCTGATCAACGCCAGGACCTCGTCGCGGACCGCCGCCATGGTCGCCTCGTCGCCTGCCTCCGCGTTCAGGCGGAGCAGCGGCTCGGTGTTGGACGGGCGGAGGTTGAACCACCAGCCCGCGGACTCGGCGGTGACGGTCAGGCCGTCCAGCTCGTCCGTCTCGACGCCGGGGCGGCCGGCGAAGGCGTCCTTGACCTTCGCGGCGGCGGCGGCCTGGTCGGCGACCTCGCTGTTGATCTCGCCGGACGCGACGTACCGGGTGTACTCGCCGAGCAGCTCCGACAGCGGCCCCTCCTGCCGCCCGAGGGCGGCGAGGACGTGCAGCGCCGCGAGCATGCCGGAGTCGGCGAACCAGAAGTCGCGGAAGTAGAAGTGCGCCGAGTGCTCGCCGCCGAACACCGCGCCCGTCTCCGCCATCGTCTGCTTGATGAACGAGTGCCCGACGCGGGTGCGGACCGGCGTCCCGCCGTGCTCGGCGATGATCTCCGGGACGGCCTTGGACGTGATCAGGTTGTGCACGATCGAGGAGCCCGGGTGCTTGGCCAGCTCCCGCGTCGCGACCAGCGCGGTGATCGCGGAGGGGGCGACGATCTCGCCGCGCTCGTCCACCACGAAGCAGCGGTCGGCGTCGCCGTCGAACGCGAGCCCGATGTCGGCGCCGGTCTCGCGGACCTTCGCCTGCAGGTCGCGCAGGTTCTCCGGCTCGATCGGGTTGGCCTCGTGGTTGGGGAACGTGCCGTCCAGCTCGAAGTACATCGGCACCAGGTCGATCGGCAGGCCCTCGAACACCGTCGGGACGGTGTGCCCGCCCATGCCGTTGCCCGCGTCCACGACGACCTTCAGCGGGCGGATCGACGACAGGTCGACCAGCGTCTTCAGGTGCTCGGCGTAGCCCTTGAGGACGTCGCGGCGGGACACGGCGCCGGGCTTCCCGTCGTGGGCGGGCACGCCCTTCTCGATCATCTCGCGGATCTCGCCGAGGCCGGTGTCGCGGCCGACCGGGCGGGCGCCGGCGCGGCACAGTTTCAGCCCGTTGTACCTGGCCGGGTTGTGGCTGGCGGTGAACATGGCGCCGGGCAGATCGAGGCTGCCGCTGGCGTAGTACAGCATGTCGGTGGAGCCCAGCCCGGCCTCGATCACGTCCGCGCCCTGGGACGTGGCGCCGCGCGCGAACGCCTCGGACAGCGGCCCGGACGACTCCCGCATGTCGTGCGCGGTGACGACGGCGCTCGCGCCCGTCACCCGCACGAACGCCGCCCCGGCCGCCTCGGCGATCGCGGGGTCGAGCTCGTCCGGGACGACGCCGCGGATGTCGTACGCCTTGAAGATCTTGCCGAGGTCGCCCACTCCTGCTCCCTGTCCGAAGAACCTGCCCGGATGTGCCAAGAGACCCTGTGCCCCGGGAAACCGGGTTCACGAGCCTACCGGGAAGGGCGGACGCGACCGGCCCCGGCGTCGCGGCGGCGGGGGCGGGCTATTCCTGGCCGGGCTGGGTGGCGGCGGGTTCGGAGCGCAGCACCCGCAGGTGGCCGCGGCGGCCGACCTCGGTGCCCTGCCCGACCGGCTCGCCGCCCGGCCCGGGGGCGGGCTTGGCGGCCTCCCGGACGGCGTCGGCGAGGGCCTCCAGGTCGTCGGCGCTGGGCTCGGTCTCCTCCTCGACGGGGAGCCGCACCAGTTCCCACCCCATCGGGGCGGTGAGCCGCTCGGAGTGCTCCGCGCACAGGTCGTAGCAGTGCGGCTCCGCGTACGCGGCGAGCGGCCCCAGGACCGCGGTGGAGTCGCGGTAGACGTACGTGAGCGTGAACACTGCGGGCGCCTTGCAGGCGGTGCGGGAGCAGGTGCGGACGGGGCTCACGATGGCTGACCGTACCTCCCCTCCAGCGGCTCCGCCACCACCCCGGCGCACGTGTCGCCGTTACCGGGCGATTTCCGGGGTAACAATCACAATCCGTATGGTCCTGAACTCTAACCGTGCGGTCATCGACGGATGCGGGTACTGGCGTCTCCTCGCGGGCGGCGGGGTCCGCGGAGGTAGGCTGGACGCGTGCGATCCCGTGTGGCAGGCGTACGGCGCCGCGACCGGCACGGTCGTGGCCTCCGTGGCCCTCTGACGCCCCCGCAGGCGCCGGTCTCGCGGACCCGCGCGGAGCGGTTCGAGGACCTCGTCGACGACGAGGTGCGGCGGCTGGTCCAGCGCTGGGGGCGGGAACTCGCCCGCGTGGAGTTCGCGGTCGAAGACGTGCCCGACGTCGAGCCGTGGTCCGACGGGCCCGTCCCGCTCGGCCGGACGCTCCCCGCCGAAGGGGGCGCGCCGGTGCGCATCGTGGTGTACCGCCGGCCCGTCGAGGTCCGCGCCTCCGGCGAGGCGGAGCAGGTGCGCCTGGTCCGCGACCTGCTGGTCGAGGAGGTCGCCGACCTCCTGGGCCTGTCCCCCGAGTCCGTCGACCCCAGCTACGACTCCCCGGACGACTAGAGCCCCCGGCGGCCAGGGCGTCCGGCGGCTAGGGGGTCAGGGCGGTCTGGGAGTCGGCGGTGTCCGGGAGGCGGATCGTCATCGGGGCCGGGACGATCGGCAGCACCGTGAACAGGTAGTCCTCGCCCTTGCCCGTGGCGAGCACGCGGGACGCGTAGACGGGCGCCGACCCCGGCCGCGGGGTGATCACGGCGCCGTAGGACGCGTCGTCCCCGCCGGGCGGCTTGAGCTCGGCCTCGACGGTCCGCCCCGCCGGGACCTCGACATCCTGCGGTGCGCTCTTCCCGGCGGCGCTCACGGTGACGACCCGCACGGTCGCGGCGCCCGACGGCGCGGTGAGGATCAGCGACGAGTCGAACCGGTTGTCGGCGACCACGCCGGGGCCGGACGCGGCGAGCGGCGCGGTGGCCGCGCCGTAGGCCACGTCGGCGCCGCGGTCGGCGGCGAAGCCCGCGAGGATGGGCCGGTCGGCGGCCAGCCGGACGGCGGCGGCCTTCCCCGACAGCGCGCCGGTGAGCGGGACGGACGTGACGGTCTTCGCGGGCGCGTCCAGGACGTCCTGCCCCTGCGGGGCGAACGCGCCGCCCGAGGTGATCACCTGGATCCTGATGCGGGCGTCGGCCTCGCCGGGGACGGAGACCAGCAGCCGCCGCTGCCCGGCGCCGCCCGGCACGCCGGGGACGAGCACGGACCTCGCGGGCTCGCGCGCCTGCGGCAGCCACTCGATGCCCTTCTTCTTCCCGGCCCGGACGCGCAGCGACGCGGCGACGCGGCCGCTGGTGGTGCGCACGCGCAGGGCGAGGTCCGCGGCGCTCCGCACGACGTCGCCGAGGCCCTCCGCGGAGTCGCCGATCTTCACGACCCGGGTGGTGCGCGGCGCGACCTGGATGGCGAGCCCGTCGGGGGTGTCGAGCGGCCCCTCGCCGGACAGCGCGGTGAGGTCCACCGACGCGGTCTGCGAATCGACGTTCGTCAAGTACAGGTCCAGCCGGTCGGTGGAGACCGGCCCCGGGCTGAGGAACCACAGGTCGGTGCCGGGTTTCGCGCAGCGGGCGCCGGCGAGGCCGCGGTCGGGGCCGCTGCCCCAGTGGGTGGTCTGCTCGGCCTCCAGCCCGGCGGCGATGGGGCCGGTGGCGCGGACGGTGTACGACTCTTCGCCCGACTCGGTGTCCTTGTCCCAGCCCTGACCGGGCGACGTCATCGACGCGACCGCGGCGCCGCCCTTCGTCGTCGTCGTGTCCACGCGGCCGCCGCCCTTCTGGGTGAGGGACTGCACGGCCAGCCGCCCGCCCTCGTGCCCCGGGCAGACCATCACGGCGTGCTCGACGGCCGCCTCGCGTCCCTTCTCGGACGCCTCACCGGGCCGGGTGAACGTCGCGGCCCCGTACAGAGCGGCGACCGCGACGAGCATGAGCGCGGCCGTGGCGTAGCGCATGCCGAGGAAGCGCAGGAGCTTGTCCACGGGTCAGGACACCTCCTCGGGGCTCGGCTCCCTCACCGGTTCCGGGGGCGGCTCATGCCCGGCGCGGGCATGGCTCGCGCGGCGCCTTCCGCGCCGTCCGCCCCGGCGGCCGCGGCGGCGCCGCTCCCGGTCGCCGGTGAACACCAGGTTCTCGGCCTGGGCGCCGGGCAGGGCCAGGACGACCACGAGCAGGACGGCGACGCCCTGGATGACGATCCACGTGTGCCGCATGGTCATCGACCGCGTCAGCTTGAACTCGCCTCCGGCGGCGGGGATGTCGTAGCCCTGCGCCCACCCGTCGATCGTGCGCGTCTTGAGCTCGCGGCCGTTCAGCGTGGCCTTCCACCCGTCGCCCGCCGGCTCGGCCAGGAGCAGGGTTCGCCGGCCCGTGCCCGGTGGGATCTGCACGCGCGCATTGATCCGCCCGGCCGGCAGCGGTGTGACCGTGGAGCCCTGGAGAAGCATCATCCGGGCGGACGTCGCCTGGAGCCGCCACACGGCGAACGTCCCCGTGCGGCTGAGCCGGGTCAGCTCCGGCGCGGCGTCCAAGACCTTGGTGATGGGGTCCTTCTTGGGATGCGGCACAAGGAGGTATTGGACGCCCATGCGGGTCAGCGCGGGACCGTCGTCGCCTTCGCGTCCCGCGGCCAGGCCGGCGACGAGGTCGTCCATGCGTTTCTCGGCCTCGCCGCCCACCGGGACCTCTGATTCGCCCAGCCTCGGCCGGTCGTCCCTGAGGATCGTGTAGGAGATGCGTCCCGTGGGCTCTCCGTGCAGGACGAGGGTCCTCGGCCCGCCCGGCGCGCGGAGGAACAGGGGCACGGTGTCGGGGTCGACCCGGCCCAGCGGCCCGCCCGCGCCGCCCGCCACCCAGAACCCGGCGCACAGCAGCGGCGCGGTCAGCGCGGCGAGCAGCACCGCGGCGCCGCCCGCCCGGTAGACGACGTGCTTGCTCGCGATGACCTCGGTGGCGCGCTGGACGGCGGCGGTCGCGGCGAGCAGCACCCCCGCCCCGGCGACGATCAGCGCGACACCGGGCCACACCGGCGCCGCGTCCGCGCCCTTGGTGACGGTGGCGGCGCTGGTCAGCACGGCGACGAGCAGGCCGAACACCGCGAGCAGCCAGCCCGTCAGCACGCTCCCCCGGCGGCTGCGCAGCGGCAGCGCCAGCACGGCCGCCGCGAGCAGGCCCGCGAGCGCCCACCGCGCGGGCGCGCCCGGCCCGCCCGGGTCGAGCGCCAGCAGGTCGGCGGCGGACGCCGGCTCGAACCGCCGGTGCAGGCCCGCCTCGGTGAGCAGGCGGGACGGGTGCAGCAGGAGCCCGGCGCTCCACGGGAGCATCAGCAGCGGCGGCACGGCCAGCGCGATCGCCACGTTGCGGCGCCCGTGCCGGTCGCCCGGCCGGTCGAGCAGCGCCCACACCATCCCGGCCGTCAGCACGGCGATCAGCCAGACCAGCGGGACGAACGCGGTCGCCGCGGCCAGCAGCAGCGCGACCGTCCACGCGGCCCGTCCCGCGCGCTTGCGCCGCGTCGCCGCGTCGAACCGGGCGGCCTCGCCGCGCGGGAACCCGTAGACGCGGGCGGCGTACACGCCGATCAGCGGGAGCAGGACGAGGACGACGGCGGTGCCGAGCCGCCCGCCCGCGATCGCGCCGGTCGCGGCGGGCAGCAGCGCGTACGCCGCGGCGAACCAGGCGCGGACCGCGGCGACCGGGACGCGCCGGCCGGCCGCGCGGGCGCGGCGCCCGGTCAGCGGCGGCTCGGTGATCAGCAGCCGGGCCGCCCGGTAGGCGGTCAGGCCCGCGAGCGGCACGCTGCCCAGCAGCAGGACCGACACCGCCAGCCACGGCTTGCCGAACAGGACCGCCGACAGCACCGCGAGCACGCCGACATAGGGCGGGCTGCCCGCGTCGGTGCCGAGCCCGACCGGATGCCAGCCGGACACGTACTGCTCCCAGAGGTCGCCCGCCCCGCCCCACGCCGGGACGAGCGCGCCGCCGCCCAGCCGTCCCGCCGCGGTCAGCAGGGAACGCTCCGCGGCGACCGCGACGGCGGTCAGCGCGAGGACCAGCAGGACGCCGGGGCGGGCGAGGAACCGGCGGACCGGGCCCGGCTCGTCCGCCGTGATGTCCTCCTCCTCCCGCTCGTGCTCGTGGGCGGCGAGGTACTCCGACATCGCCTCGACGGCGCGGCGCAGCACCAGCCAGCGCGGCTGGAAGCGCCGGATGCTGCGGTGCGCGCGGGCCCGGCCGTCCGCGCGGGCCGCCCGCGCCCGCCGCAGCCGGCCCGGGTCGCGCAGCACGTCGGCGAGCGCGCGCAGCTCCTCCCGCGCCGCGCCCGGCCGCTTCGTCACCACCAGGTAGAGGGCGTGCACCAGCGACGCCCACACGTTGCGGGCCGCCGCCCGCAGCATCGCGGGGAACGGCTGGTTGGCCAGCAGCGTGAACAGCGCGTTGCGGCGGTCGCGGCGGGCCGGATGCTCCGCCGTCATCCCGATCTCGCGGACCCCGCGCCGGGACGCCTCCGCGTGGTACACGACCGCGTCCGTCGCCGTCACGACCCGCTGCCCGGCCGCGTGCACCCGCCAGCAGAAGTCCAGGTCGTCGCGGAAGATGCCGTACTCGACGTCGAAGCCGCCGATCCGCTCCCACACGTCCCGGCGCACCAGCATCCCGGCGCTGCCGACGGCCAGGACGTCGCGGACCCCGTCGTGCTGGCCCTGGTCGAACTCGTCCTGGTCGAGGCCGCGTTCGCGGCGCCCGGCCGCGTCGACGGTGACGCCCACCTCGCGCAGGATCCGCCGGTCGTCCCAGTCGCGGACCTTCGGGCCGAGCACCGCGATGTTCGGGTCCGCCTCGGCCGTCCGCAGCAGCTGCGCGAGCGCGTCGTGCGCGGGCGCCGAGTCGTCGTGCAGCAGCCACACCCACTCGGTGCGGGACGTGCCGGGATCGTCGTCGGGGACGGGCGCGGACGCGGCGTCCTGCCGCAGCGCCTCCGCGATCGCCTCCCCGTAGCCCGTCGTGCGCGGCAGCGTCAGGACCGTGCCCTCGCCGGCGACCTCCGCGAGCACCGCCGGCCCGCGGTCGCGGCTGCCGGTGTCCACGATCACGAGGCGCTGCGCGGGCCGCGCCTGCGTGAGCAGCGCCTTCAGCGTCTCCGGAAGCCATCGCGCACCGTCGTGCACGACGAGGACCGCCGTGACGACGTGGCGATCGAGAGTGGGGGCCAAGGATCGCTCGATCTGTGGGACGACAGGGTCGTGGCGGAAAAATACAGCAGCCGCGCCGGCACCGGGCCGGCACGGCTGCTTACTGTACGCGCGGCCGCGCGGGGCACGCTCCGGATCCACCGAGATCCGGGCGCGCGGCCGGAACGTCTCACCGTCCTGCTAGACGGCCTGGCGCTTCAGCTTGCGCCGCTCCCGCTCGGAGAGACCCCCCCAGATGCCGAAGCGTTCGTCGTGCTGCAGCGCGTACTCCAGGCACTCCGTACGCACCTCGCATGCCCGGCACACCTTCTTGGCCTCCCGAGTCGAGCCGCCCTTCTCCGGAAAGAACGCCTCAGGGTCGGTCTGCGCGCACAGGGCGCGCTCCTGCCAGCCCATCTCTTCGCCGTCTGTGCCGTGCGCCAGCGGGATGACCACCTCGCTCACAGCGCACCTCCCTGCCCGTGGAACCCCCTGGTCAATGCCATCCCTCCGGTTCCTTCCCCCGAGAAGGCATTGAAACTACACGGACGAAATTACACGCGTGCAGCGACTGCCCCGTCAAGCCGGAAGGCATTCCCGGGCGACAAAACGGGTTATGCCAGGACGACCTTTAGGTGAAGATCGGTTAATCGGGCGGTCAGCGACCGGAGCCGATCACTGCGGCGGCGGAGGACGGTTGTCCCGGTACCAGTCGCCGCCGCCCTCCTGCGGCGGAGCCGGCTGCGTGCCCTGCGGCCCCTGGTCCTGACCGGACCCGCCGTAGGCGCGCGTCCACTCGCCCATCTCCTCCTGGTCGGCGGACGGCTGCTGCCCCTCCTGCTGGCCCTGCTGACCGGCCTGCTGACCGGCCTGGTAGCCGCCGCTCTGCGCGCCGTACTGCTGCTGGTAGTCCTGCTGCCCGTACTGCTGCGGCTGCTGGTACTGCTGGCCGTACTGCTGCTGCCCCTCCGCACCCGGCTGCTGACCGTACTGCTGGTACTGCCCGTACTGCTGCTGCTCGAAGCCCTGCTGGCCGTACTGCTGCCCGTACTGCTGCTGGCCCGGCTGACCCTGCTGGTACCCGAAATCCGGGTACCCCTGCTGCATCTGCTGCTGCGGCTGCGGACGCGGCGGCTGCATCCCCTGGAACACGGTGAAGACGAACCACCCGCCCGCACCGACGACGGCCAGCTTCCCGGCCCCCTCAAGGAACGCCGACAACTTCGTCAGCGCCGAGACGTACTCCGAATCGGCGAGCATCCCGCACAACCACGCGATCACCCCGAACAGCGCGATGCCGCCGAGGACCCCGAGCGCCCCCATCGTGATCGTCCGGGCCTGCGGCGTCGGCGCGTCCCCCCACGTCACCAGCAGCACCGCGAGGACCAGCACCCCCACCAGCACGATCTGCAGGAACGTCCCGCCCTGCGTCTCGCCCAGCGCCCGCCCGGTGAACGAGCCGCCCCCGCCCAGCAGCGAGATCAGGCCCGCGAGCAAGTGCAGTCCCGCCGCGGCGAGCAGTACCCAGGCGACCGGTTCGCGCAGGCGCTGGACGGCTTCCTTGTTCACGGTGAATTCTCCAGACTGAGGCAATCCATTACACGCCAAAGCTTTGCACAGTCTCGTCCGGGGGGGCGACCCCCCGTGCCCTGCTCCCCCGGGGGGCGACCCCCCGAACCCCCCGTCAGCGAGCCGGTCGATCCTCACGCCACGGTGCGGGTGTGTTGTGACCGTGCGGGTTTGCGACGTGGCGCTGCGGTCGCCCGGCTCGCCGGGCATGCCCCCTCCGGGCGCAGAGCGCCCTCCGCGTGCCTGCCCGTGGTGGTCGCTTCGGTCGGTGCTTTGGCTCGGGTCTGGTCCAAGAGGGTTTGAATTGTGCTCGTCCAAGAGGCTGCTGTGTTGGGGCAAGGGGCGACCCCTGGAAGCCCCGTCGGCGGCGCAGGGCATGCCCGCGGTGGGCGCTCGGTCGGTGCTTTGGCTCGGGTCTGGTCCAAGAGCGTGTGAATCGTACTCATCCGAGAGGCGCTCGTCGTTGTGCGGGTGCAAGAGGGGGTCGATCGTTGGGTG
>NZ_JBIQHY010000048.1:11227-44624 GCF_044508335.1 Actinomadura sp. | reverse complement strand
CTTCGTCCCGCAGACCTGGATGAGCGCCTCGCTGCTGTCGTTCCTGGTGGCCGGGGCCGCCGCGCTGCTCATCGGGCGGGTTACCAGGCGGTAGCCTTACCAAAAGGTAAGGTTCACGTGGCAATTTACGATGCAAGTTACCCGGCGGCGTGCCGGAGTCCGGTGGCACGATGACAGACGTGTACCAGCACGTCCACGATCCGATCGCGCGGGCGGTCATCGAGAGCGCCGCCGACGCCATCGTGGCCGTCGACCAGCAGCACCGGGTGACCGTGTGGAACCCCGCCGCCGAGCGGATGTTCGGCTGGAGCGCCGCGGAGATGATCGGGCGCGTCCCGCCCATCGTCCCGGACGAGCTGAAGGCCGAGCACAACGCCGTCCAGGAGCGGCTCCTCACCCGGCCCGCCGGCGAGGGCGAGAGCGGGCAGATCTCGATCGCCACCCGCCGGTTCCACCAGGACGGCCGGCTCATCGACGTCCGCATCGACACGAGCCTGCTGAAAGACCCCAAGGGGACGCTGCTCGGCTGGGTGGGCGTGTACCACCCGGTCGAGGAGGACGAGATCGTCCAGCACCACATGACCGAGCGGGCGCGGCTCGTCCGGCGGCTGAACGACATCGTCGCCGACCTGAACGCCGAGCTCGACCTGGGCGTCGTCCTCGACCGGATCACCGCCGCGCTCATCGAGCTGACCGGCGCCGACGCGGGCGGGTTCGTCCGGATCGAGGGGGACCGGCTGCGGCTGGTCAGCATGTCCGGGCTGCCGGAGCACATGCGCGGCCGGACGGCGGAGCTGCGGCCCAGCCTGGTCGGGGAGCTGCTGCGGTCGGGCAAGACCGTCAAGCTCGCGACCGGCGAGCGGCGGCTCGGCGACCTGATCTGGTCCGAGCTGCCCGGCCTGCACACGATCGCGCTCGGCCTCTCCTACCTGCAGAACCGCCCCTACGGGGCGCTCTACGCGCTGTTCTCCGGAAGCAAGGCCGGGCACACCGAGCTGGAGCTGCTGGAACTGCTCGCGGGGCACGCCGGCGTCGCGGTCGGCAACGCCGTCGCGTACGCCGAGGTCGTGCGGCAGCGGGCGCACGAGCGCGCGGTGATCGACTCCAGCGCCGACGGGATCGCCGTCCTCGACCACGACCTCGTCGTCCGGCAGTGGAACCCGGCCGCGCACACGCTCACCGGCATCCCGCCGGAGGACGCGATCGGCCGCCCGCTCCCGTTCGCCATGCCCGGGCTCGGGGAGAAGCTCACCTTCCGGCTGGAGTCCGGGACGTGGCTGAACGTGCTGGCCGCCGAGATCGAGGAGACCGGCGAGCTGGTCGTCGACTTCCGCGACGTGTCCGAGACGAAGGCGCTCGAAGAGGCCAAGGACCTGTTCCTCGCCACGACCAGCCACGAGCTGCGCACGCCGATCACCGTCGTGCAGGGGTTCGCGTCCACGCTGGTCAACCGGTGGGACGAGATGGCCGACGGCGACCGCCGCACCGCCGTCGCCACCATCGCCGAGCGCGCCCAGTCGCTCGGCCGCCTGGTCGAGCACCTCCTCCTCGGCTCCCGCGCCGGGGCCGACGAGCTGGCCGTGACGATCGAGTCGTTCGACCTGGCCCGGGTGCTGGAGGGCGTCGTCGCCGGGTTCCGCTCCCTGTCGCCCCTGCACCGCGTCGAGCTGGAGATCGATCCCGATCTGCCGCCCTGCCGCGGGGACGCGATGGCGACCGACATCGTCCTCGGGCAGCTCCTGGAGAACGCCTTCAAGTACTCCCCGGACGGCGGGACGGTCAGCGTCCGGGCCGTGTGCGAGGGCTCCGACATCGTCGTGACGGTCCAGGACGAGGGGATCGGCATCCCGGCCGGCGACCATGAGCGGATCTTCGAGCGGTTCGTCCAGGGAGACGCGGGGGACCGGCGCCGCTTCGGCGGAATCGGGCTCGGTCTGTACATCGTGAAACGGCTGACAGAGGCACAGGGCGGGAGAATTTCAGCCCATCCGGCTGAACGTGAGACATATCACACTGATTCTCGCGAAGCTTCGGTAGGCGCCGAAGTGGCGCAAATGGAACGGACCATTAATCGTCGCGACACCCTGCTGCGCACCGCGGAAGGGCACGGACCCGCAGGTGGCGCGCGTGCCGGCGACGGGACCCGCATGCGCCTGGTGCTGCGCGGAGCGGACTGACCCGGCCGTGGTCACTCACCGTGACGACACTCCCTCCAGGGCGCCCGGTGAGACCGGTGTGACCTGGGCGTTCGGAGGTCCCGGCGGATGGCACCCTTGGCTGGTGCGAGAAAGTTCGGTGACCGCGGGGTGTGATGGACGAAACGAGTGCGTGAGGCATGAGTCCGCCGTCGGGTGGATAGATCCTTTGTTGGTTGCCGTTGGTGACGAGGTTCCGTTCGGGGGTGATCACCGTGACCGGACGGCCGGTGACTCGTTGTACAGGCGATGAACCCGACCGGCCGGGTTTCCGGCTGCGGACATCAGGGCATTTCGGTCGTACCGGAAGAGCGACGGCGGGACTCGTCCGAGTAAGCGGAACCACGGGGAGGTGAGGGCGTCGAGCGTCGTACTGCTGCCACACGCACCGTCCAGCGTCGCGGTCGCCCGCAGGCGCCTCAGCTCGGAGCTGGCCGACTCGGGGGTCTACGAGTCCATCGTGGACGACGCGAGCGTCATCGTCAGCGAGCTCATCAGCAACGCGCTCCGGCACGCCAGGCCGCTGCCGTCCGGCCAGGTCAGGGTCTGCTGGGTGCGCCACGGCGACGTGCTCGAACTGGAGGTCAGCGACGGCGGCGCCATGACCGAGCCCCGGCGCGGCCCCGGCACGCTGTCCTCGCTCGGCGGGCGCGGGCTCGGCATCGTCGAGGCCCTGTCCGACGGATGGGGAGTACGCCACGAGGACGGCGCCACCACGGTCTGGGCCGTGCTGCGCGCCCCCGGGACGACCGGCGAGAACGGGGCGGCCGCCCCCGTCAGGACGCACGCCATGGTCCCCGACCTGTCCGACTTCCCGGACCTTCTAGACGAAACCGACGAAGATCTGTGCAACCCAACCAGGAATGGAACGCCCGCAAGTAGGGCATATCCGGCATAAGAGGACCCCGCCTGGAAGGAACCCCGCCCTACCTTGTATGGTCCTCCCAAAGCTCGGGCGATGTCGTGCCCCCGTCGACACCGCCCGAGCTTTTCCATTGCGTCCGCATGCCCGACTCAGTTGTTCTTGCGGCTCGGGTCAGATGTCGTCGCGGAGGGTGGGGCAGGACATGCAGCGGGGGCCGCCTCGGCCGGTGCCCAGTTCGCTGCCGCTGATGCGGATGACCTCGATGCCCGCCGCTTCGAGTTGCGCGTTCGTCTCGATATTGCGTTCGTAGGCGACGCACAGGCGCGGGGCCACGGCGAGGGTGTTGTTGCCGTCGTCCCATTGCTCGCGTTCGGCGGTCACCGGGTCGAGGCCGGTGTCGATCACCTTGAGGCGGTCAAGCCGCATCGCTTCGGCGGCCGCCTCCAGGAACGGTCGCGGCTCTGAGACCTGCAGGTCGCCGTCGGCGAGGGTCACCTTGTGGGCCATCAGGGAGTGGGCGACCGGCGGGTACATGACGACGGTGTCCACGTCGACCATGGTGCAGACGGTGTCGAGGTGCATGGTCGCCCGCTCCTGGGCGATCGGGACCGCCAGGACGGTGTGCGCAAGGCCGGCGTCGAAGACCTGGCGGGCCAGGCGCTCCACACCGGCCGGGGTCGTCCGCTCTCCGGTCCCCACAGCGATCACGCCGGGACACAGGAGAAGGACGTCGCCTCCTTCGACGTGTTCGAGCGATCGCGTGTAGACCGGTTCGACGCCCGCGAAGCGGGGGTGGTGGGCGTAGACGATGGCGGTCAGGGCGGACTCGCGGCGGCGGGCCTCCATCGCCAGGCTCGTCACCGCCACCCGGTCGCCGATCCAGGTGCTGTTGTCGCGGGTGAACAGCAGGCCGGGAAGGGGGTCGACGATGAAGTCGAGCGTGTCCATCAGCCGGTAGACCAGGCCGTGCCCGGCCTTCAGCTCCTCGTGGGCCAGACCGCCGATCAGGGTCTGGGTGAGGTTCTCCGGGTCGAGGTCGCGCAGGCAGTCCCCGACGATGCGGCGGAGCTGGTCGCCGAGGCGCAGGTCGTCGATGGCGTCGGCGATCGCCTGTTCGCGGGCCTCCTCGTACTCCAGGGCATCCTGCAGCAGCTCGGTCAGGTAGAGGACCTCGACGCCGCGGGAGCGGAGCGCCTCGGCGAACGCGTCGTGCTCCTCCTGGGCGCGGCCGACCCACGGGATCGCGTCGAACAGCAGCTTGTCGCTGTTGCGCGGGGTGAGCCGTCTCAGTTCCGCGCCGGGACGGTGCAGCAGGACGGTCCGCAGCCGTCCGACCTCGCTGGTGACCCGGTGCTCGTGCGCTGTCTTCGCTGCCGTCACTCTTCGCAGTCTAGGCGTGTGCCAGCATGCGAGCGTGATCACAAGGACCGCGGCGCTGCCGCTGCACCTCACGTCGGCGACGATGCTGCGGGTGTCGGCCGAGGGCGTCGCGACGGCACTGGTCCTGACGGTCGAGGCGCGGACGGGGAACGCGGCCACCGCCGGGTACCTGCAGACCGCCATGACCCTCCCGTACGTGCTCAGCGGGCCGATCATCGGGAACCTGCTCGACCGGGTCGGGCGCCCCCGCCGCCTCGCCGTCGCGCTCGCCGCCGCCTACGCCGCCGCGACCGCGCTGCTGCTCGGCATGGCGGGGAGCTCGCCGCTCTACCTCGCGCTGTGCGTCGCGGCCGTGATCGGGTGCACCGAGCCGATCGTCGTCGCGCTGACGAGCCTGCTGCCCCGGTTCGTCCCGGCCGGCCGGCTTTCGCGCGCCTACGGGCTGGAGGCGTCCAGCTACAACCTCGCGGGCATCGCCGGCCCCGGCCTGGCGGCGGGCCTCGCCGCGCTGGCCGGCGGCCGGTACTCGGGCGTCGCCGTCGTGGCGGTGGGCGTGCTCGGCCTGCTCACCCTGCCTCTCCTCCCCTTCCCCGGTCCCCACGTCACCGCCGGCGAAACGCCCCCGGACGCGGAGGCCGCCGACCCGGTCGGCGTCGCCGGGGCGGACGCGGGCAGCACGGCGGAACTGGCCTCGTCCCCGCAGACGGACGCGACGCGATGGACGTCGATGATCACGGGCGGGCTCGTCGTGCTGGCCCGGGTTCGGGTGCTGCGGGCGCTCACCGTGGCGACGACCCTCGCCTGGACGGGGTTCGGCGGCGTCGCGGTGACGGCGGTGCTGCTCGCCGAGCACATCGGGGCGGCGCCGAGCGCGGGCGGACGGCTGCTCGTCGCGCTCGCGGTCGGGTCGCTGATCGGGTCGCTCGCGGCCAGCCGCTGGCTGACGCCCAGGCACGCCGAGCCGGTCATGGTCGCCGGGCTGGTCGCGTTCGGGGCGGCGCTCGCGGCGCTCGCCGCGGCCCCGTCCATGCCGTGGGCGACGGCGGCGTTCGTGGCGGCGGGGATCGCGGAGGGGCCGGTGTTCGCGGCCACGCTGATGCTGCGGCAGCGCGAGTCGCCGCTCGACCGGCTCGGCCAGGTCAACACGACGGCGGGCAGCCTCAAGATCGGCGCCTCGGCGGTGGGCGCCGCGCTGACCGCCGCGACCGCGGACGCGGTCGGGCCGATCGGGCTGGTGCTGGGGATCGCCGCCTTCCAGTTCGCCGGCGCCGCCGCCGGCCTGGTGCTGCTGCGCGTCCCGGCGGGCGGGCACGACGCGTCCCCGAAGACGCCGGACCCCGAGCGCGGGAGACCGGGCGGCGGCGGGTGAAAAACCGGTCGACTTTCCGCGCGGCGCTCCGTACCGTCCGGAGCATGTTCTTCGCGGCCGACACCATGACGCTCGCGGGCATCGCCCCGCTGAGCGCGGTGCCGGCCGCCTTCTCGGCAGCGGCAGCGGACGCGGTCGCCGCCGGCGGCCTGCGAAGCTGACCCCTCTCCGTCCGACCCTTCCGGAGAACCAGCGGAGGGGGGTGGTCTGGAACGTCGGTTCTCACCGGATCCACCAGTGAGGACGAGGCCGATGGCCAAGCAGCTTTACGAGCGCGACAAGCCCCACCTCAACATCGGGACGATGGGGCACGTCGACCACGGCAAGACGACGCTCACCGCGGCGATCACGAAGGTGCTCGCCGACCGCGGGCTGGCGTCCGCCGTGCCGTTCGACCGCATCGACCGCGCCCCCGAGGAGCGCGACCGCGGCATCACGATCAACGTGGCGCACGTCCAGTACGCGACCGCGACCAGGCACTACGCCCACGTCGACATGCCCGGTCACGCCGACTACGTGAAGAACATGATCTCCGGCGCCGCGCAGGTGGACGGGGCCGTGCTGGTCGTGTCCGCGCAGGACGGGGCCATGCCGCAGACGCGCGAGCACGTCGTCCTCGCGCGGCAGGTCGGCGTCGAGCACATCGTCGTCGCGCTGAACAAGGCCGACGCGGTCGAGGACGCCGAGCTCCTCGACCTCGTCGAGCTGGAGGTCAGGGAGCTGCTCTCCGAGTACGGCTTCCCCGGCGACGAGGTGCCGATCGTGCGGGTGTCCGGGCTGCGGGCACTGGAGGGCGACCCGTACTGGACGGCCCGCATCGGCGACCTGCTCGACGCGATCGACGGCTACGTGCCCGTCCCGCCGCGGGTGCTGGACAAGCCGTTCCTCATGCCGGTCGAGAGCGTCCTGACGATCACCGGGCGCGGCACCGTCGTGACCGGGGTCGTGGCGCAGGGCGCGATCCGGCTCGGGGACGCCGTGGAGGTCGTCGGGCTCGGCGAGTCGTTCGGCTCCGTCGCGACCGGCCTGGAGACCTTCGGGCAGACCATGGACCACGCCGAGGCGGGCGACAACACGGCCATGCTGCTGCGCGGCGTCAAGCGCGACCAGGTCCGGCGCGGCCAGGTGGTCAGCGCGCCGGGCGCGATCCGGCCGCACCGGCGGTTCCGGGCGCGGGTCCGGGTGCTGACCGCCGCCGAGGGCGGGCGGTCCAGGCCGTTCTTCCACGGCTACCGGCCGCAGTTCCACTTCCGCACGACGGACGTGGTCGGCGGCGTCGACCTCGGCGGCGACGGCGGCATGGCCATGCCCGGCGACACCGTCGAGATGGCCGTCGAGCTGGGCAAGCCCGTCGCGATGACCGAGGGGCTCGGCTTCGCGATCCGCGAGGGCGGCCGCACGGTCGGCGCCGGGACGGTCACCGCGCTGCTCGGCTAGCGGGCCAAGGGGGTCCGGCGGAGGCGTCCGCCGGGCCCCCTACTCTTGGGGGGCGGAAGAAATCGTCACATCGCGGGTGACCGCGTGGTCGCGAACCGCTGGCGGATGCGATCTTGATGTGGTGAGATTCCGCCATCACCCCCGCAGACAGCCCCCCTTTCTGGAGAACGTGTGCGATCCCCCCGCGCTCTGATCCCCCTCCTCTCGGTCTGTGCGGCCGCCGCGGTCGTCACCGCGGCCGCCACCGGCGCAAGCATCGAGGGCCTCCCGGGCGGTGGCGGCGGTCCCGCCCACGCCGACGCGCCCGCCCCCCGCCCCGCCGCCGCGACGATCAACGCCGTCACCTGGAACGTGTGCGGCGGCGGGCCGGGCTGCCCGTCCGGCGCGGCGCCCGCGAAGCTCGCCAAGCAGATCGTCCAGCGCATGCACGCCACCGAGGTCGGCGGGCGCAAGGTCAAGACCAACGCCGTCCTCCTGCAGGAGGTCTGCGAGGGGCACGTGCGGGCCTTCAAGAAGACCATGGGCACGTGGACGTGGGCGTTCGCCGCGTCCCCGGGCGGCGCGTCCTGCGCGCAGGGCGGCGGCAGGACCGGCATCGCCATCGGCACCGGCGCCCCGCTGACCGGGGTCCGCCAGGCCAAGCTGCCGGCCCCCGCCGGCCGGGCGCGCATCGCGCTCTGCGGGAACGTGCCATCCTGGGCGACCCGGGTGTGCGTCACCCAGCTCAGCCCGGCCGAGGGCGACGAGTGGCGGCAGAAGCAGGCCCGCGCCCTCGCCTCCCTCGCGGGCACCGGCCGCGTCCTCCTGGGCGGCGACTTCGCCGACAGCCCGGACAGCCCGGCCCTCGACCCGCTCTACAGCGCGTACGCCGAATGCGACCAGACCGGCTCGTCCCGCACCGGCGCGAAGACCCGGCAGGACTGGCGGGGCACCGCGGTCGAGAAGACCGACTACCTGTTCATCCCCAAGTCGGCCGCCGTCTCCTGCAGCGTCCCCGCGAACCGCACCAGGGCGTCCGACCACCGGCCCATGTCCGCCGAGGTGCGCTTCACGTGAAACGTCCAGGGGGCGCCGCCGCGCCCCCTGGACCCGGCGGTCAGTGGACTCCGCGCTCCTCGCCCTGCCAGTAGGGCGCGCGGAGCTCGCGCTTGAGGATCTTGCCGGTGGGGTTGCGCGGGATCTCGTCCCGCCGCTCGACGGAGGTCGGGCACTTGAAGTGGGCCAGGTGCTCGCGGCAGTAGTCGATGATCTCCTGCTCGGAGACGTCCGAGGTGAGCACCACCAGCGCCTTCGGGGTCTCGCCCCAGCGCTCGGACGGCACGCCGATGACCGCGCAGTCGGCGACGTCCGGGTGGCCCATCAGGACGTTCTCCACCTCGGCCGGGTAGATGTTCTCCCCGCCCGAGATGATCATGTCCTTGACCCGGTCGTGGATGTAGAGGTAGCCGTCCTCGTCGAGGTAGCCGGCGTCGCCGGTGCGGAACCAGTTGTCCTCGGACAGCGCCGTGGCGGTCGCGTCCGGCATCCCCCAGTAGCCCTTCATGTTCTGCGGGGTCTTGCAGAGGACCTCGCCGACCTGCCCCGCGGGGACCTCCTCGCCGGTGGACGGGTCGACGATCTTGAGCGCGGTGTTGTCGTTGGGCAGGCCGGCGCTGCGCAGCCGGTGCGCGTTCGGGCCGTCCGGGTCGTGGTCGGCGGGCGGCAGCATCGTTATCGCGCCGGTGACCTCGGTGAGCCCGTAGACCTGCATGAACTCGGTGCCCGGCAGCATCCGCATGGCGCCGCGCAGCACGTCCTCGCTGATCGGGGACGCGCCGTACAGCATGAGCCGCAGGCTGGACAGGTCGCACGCGGCGACCTCCGGGATCAGCTGCATGAACTGCAGCAGCACCGGGACGAGGAAGATGTGCGTGACGCGGTGCCGCTCGATGCCCTTCGCGATCAGGGTCGGGTCGGGCTCGCGCGCGATGACGGCCGTGATCGTGTTGTAGACGGCCGAGACGGTCAGCACGTTGCCCGCGACGTGGTACATCGGCATCGCGACCATCAGGACCGACGAATCGTCGATGTCCCAGACGTCCGTGGTCACGTCCAGCGCCGCGAGGAAGTTGTCGTGCGTCAGCATGACGCCCTTGGGCAGGCCCGTGGTGCCGGACGAGTACAGCTGGACGAACACGTCCGCGGCGTCGGGCTCGTGGTCGGGCGCGGTGTCGGACGCCCCGTCGATCCAGGCGGCGTAGTCCTGGTAGGCGTGGTCCGAGCCGCCGATGACCACCATGTGGGCGGTGTGCTCCAGCTTGCCGGCGATCGCGTCCAGCACGGGGACGAACTCGGGGCCGACGATGAAGACCTTCGCCTGCGCGTTGTTGACGATGTAGGCGACCTCGTCCGGGGCCAGCCGGTAGTTCACCGGGACCTGGACGGCGCCGATGCGGGCGGCGCCGAACAGCTGCTCGGCGTACTCGAGGGAGTTCTTGTCGAGGATCGCCACCCGGTCGCCGTGCCCGACGCCCACGGACGCGAGCGCGTTGGCGACCTGGTCGGCGCGCCGGTCGAAGTCACGGAACGTGACCTCCCTGTCGCCCGCGATGTACGCGACCCGATCGGGATGCGAACGTGCGCGTTCCCGCAGCACCTCTGTCAGACCCGGCACGATGGTGTCCCTTCGCCGATGACCGCCTGGTTATCCGGCATCATGCGGTCACCGGCGACGCCCCGCAAGGGGGATGAGCTGCTTACCTACCGGCTTTTGGACATCTTGGACACGGCGGTCACGGCGAGTACCACGACGACGCCGACGAGTCCGATGAAGAAGAAGAACTTCAGCATCGAGATGATGGCGCCGATGACGGTCATCGCCAGCCAGATCGCGAGCACCACGCCGATGATGGTCAGAATCGTCTTACCCATGCCTCCACCGTAGGCGCCGCTCCCGCGAAGCACATCACCCTCGGGTACGAGCCTGACCCCCACTCTGCGGCGGGGCCCACCCTGACGACCACTCAGGGAACCCCCTGACCATCCCGAGACCCCCGCCCGTCACGCCCGGCCCAACCCGCCGACCCGTTCCGTGCCGGCCATTCCTTACGGGGTGGTGACGAGTGGGAGCGGCGGCGGCGCCGGCCGCTTAGCGTGTGGGGGTGAAGTCTGTGAGTCCCGCCGGGCGCGTCCTGGTGGTCGACGACGATCCGACGGTCGCGGAGGTCGTCGCCCGCTACCTGGCCCGCGACGGGCACGAGGTGGTCTGCGTGGCGGACGGCCCGACCGCGCTGCGCAAAGCGCTCGACCACCCGCCGGACCTCGTCGTCCTCGACCTGATGCTGCCCGGCATGGACGGTCTGGAGGTGTGCCGGCGGCTCCGCGAGACCTCGACCGTCCCGATCGTGATGCTGACGGCGCTCGGCGCGGAGACCGACCGGCTCGTCGGGCTGGAGACCGGCGCCGACGACTACGTGACGAAGCCGTTCAGCCCGCGTGAGCTGGCGCTGCGGGTGAAGTCGGTGCTGCGCCGGGCGCGCGGGGCGCTGGTCCCGACCGGGCCGTCCGGGCCGCTGCGCGACGGCGACCTCGTCGTGGACGTCAGCGCGCACGAGGCGGGCCTGCGCGGCGAGCGGCTCGCGCTCACGTCGCGGGAGTTCGACCTGCTGGCGTTCCTGATGCGCCACCCGAGGCGCGCGTTCACCCGCGACGAGCTGCTCGAACGCGTCTGGGACTGGACGTTCGGCGACTCCTCCACGGTGACCGTCCACGTCCGGCGGCTGCGGGAGAAGATCGAGGACGACCCGACGGCGCCGCGCCGCATCGTCACCGTGTGGGGCGTCGGCTACCGCTACGAGCCCGCGCACGACGCGGCGGAAGAGCGCACCATGGACGGCGCATGATGATCCCCCTCGAAGACCTCCTGTGGGTCGTCTTCTACGCGGTCCTCGCCGCGCTCACCGTCGCGGCGCTGGCGCTCGGCGTCCTGTACGGGCTGCGCGGGCGGTCGGTCGCGACCCAGCTGATCGTGGTGGGCGTCGCGACGGTGCTCGCGACGATCTCCGGCATCCTCGTGATCTCGTTCATGATGGTGCTGAACGACCACGACCGGGCGGTCGTCCTCGCGGTGGTGACGTCCGCCGGCGTGGTCGCGATGGCCGTGTCGGTGCTGCTGGGACGCCGCCTGGTGGCCGCGAACCGCACCCTGGTGGAGGCCGTCCGCGCGGACCGGTTCCGGCCGCCGGCCGCGCACCTGCCCGCCGAGCTGGCCGAGCTGTCGCGGGAACTGGAGGCCGCCTACGACCGGCTGGCCGCGTCCCACGCGCGCGAGCAGGCCCTCGAAGCGAGCCGCCGCGAGCTGGTCGCCTGGGTGAGCCACGATCTGCGCACCCCGCTGGCGGGCCTGCGCGCGATGGCGGAGGCCCTGGAGGACGAGGTCGTCGCCGACCAGGGCACCGTCCAGCGGTACCACGGCCGCATCCGGGTCGAGGCGGAGCGGCTCACGGAGATGGTGGACGACCTGTTCGAGCTGTCCCGGATCCACGCGGGGGCGCTGCGGCTGTCCCGCGAGCGCGTCGGCCTCGCGGACCTGGTCGCGGACGCGGTCGCCGGCACCGAGGCGCTCGCCCGCGCGAAGGGCGTCCGGCTGCGCGGCGACGTCCGCGAGGGGCTGCCCGTCCGGGTGGACGCGGGCGAGCTGGGCCGCGCGCTCCGCAATCTCGTCGTCAACGCGATCCGGCACACCCCGAGCGACGGCGCCGTCGAGATCATCGCCGAGGTCAGCGAGGGGGAGGCGCGGGTCACGGTCGCCGACGGCTGCGGCGGCATCCCCGAGGACGACCTGCCGCGCGTGTTCGACGTCGCGTTCCGCGGCGAGGCGGCCCGCACCCCGGGCGGCGGCGCGGGCCTCGGCCTCGCCATCGCCCGCGGCATCGTCGAGGCGCACGCCGGCAGGATAGGCGTGGCCAACGCGGGCCCCGGCTGCCGCTTCGAGGTCCGCCTGCCCCTCACCGTCTGACCCCGCCGCCCCCACGCGGCGGGCCTCAGGGGTCCAGGGCTTCGGAGATGGTGCGGAAGGTGGGGCACGGCCAGCGGGACATGCAGGCGCGGCAGCGGCGGATGGGGCGGTCGGGGTCGCTGGTGATGCCGCCGGCCTCCTGCGGGCGGTGCAGGTCGAGCAGCCGGACGCCGAGGTCGGCGAAGGCGAGGACCTCCTCCCGGGCGCCGGCGAGGAAGGCGAGGTCCGCGCGGGACAGGCGCGTCCTGATGGGGACGTAGCCGTTGCTGTTGACCAGGCGGGACAGGACCTGGGTGGACGTCCGCCACGAGCTGGACTTCGCCGAGCGGGCCCGGATCGTCTCCAGGCGCTCGCGCAGCCGTGTCTCTCTCGGATCGGCCATGTGTTGCACCTGCTCAGCCTCTCTCACTCCGCGCCTCCATGCGGCGCGAACCGGGGAGTTCGCACCGCCGGAGTCGTCCGAGATTAGGACAATACTGTCCGTAATTGTCAAAGCGTACGGGGCTGGCAAGGCGGCGACACGCCCCGGAAACGCCCACGCCGCGCGGGACTTGGTCAACTGCCTGGCCCCCGGGCCGTTCGCGAGATAGTGTGCCGGACGTGGAGCTAAACGTCTCGACCGCGTCTCAAGGAGGTCACGCCGTCGTTACGGCGACCGGCGAACTGGACCTGTACACCGCGCCCAGACTGCAGGCGGCCCTCGCCGGGCTGCTCCGCGAGCAGGCGACCCGGATCACGGTCGACCTGAGCGGCGTCGAGTTCTGCGACTCGACGGGCATGAACGTGCTGCTGTCGGCCATGAAGCGGCTCAAGGAGCAGGGCGGTTCGCTGGAGCTCGCCGCCCCGCGCCCGGCCGTCCGGCGGATCCTGCAGGTCACCGGGCTCGACACCGTCTTCACCGTCACGGACGGGGCGCCGGTCCCGGACGCCGGCTGAACCGCCGGCACTCCCGCGGGGAGCGCCGCGTCGGCGCGCCGGTAACGGTTCGCATCGGCCTGCCGCGCCGCGCGCCCGTCCCGGACTACCATCGCGGATATGCAGGACGTAGCGGTGATCATCCCGGCCAAGGACGAAGCCGACCGCATCGCGGCCACCGTCAAGGCCGCCCAGGAGCTGCCCGGCGCCGACCTCGTCGTGGTGGTCGACGACGGCTCCTCCGACGGCACCGGCCGGGTGGCCCGCGAGGCCGGGGCGCGGGTCGTGCGGCACAGCCGCAACCGCGGCAAGGGCGCGGCGATGGAGACCGGCGCGGAGGCCGTCAGGCTCCTCGACGACGGCCGCGACCAGCCCCGCCACCTGCTGTTCCTCGACGCCGACCTCGCCGAGACCGCGCGCGAGGCCGCGCCGCTCGTCGAACCCGTCCGGGCCGGCGACGCCGACATGACGATCGCGGTGTTCACCACGACGGTGAAGCTCGGCGGGCACGGGTTCGTCGTCCGGCTGTCCCGCGAGGGCATCCGCCGCGCCACCGGCTGGGAGCCGGACGCTCCGCTCAACGGGCAGCGCTGCCTGACCCGCGCCGCGTTCGACGCGGCCCTGCCGCTCGCCGCCGGGTTCGGCGTCGAGACGGCGCTCACCATCGACCTGCTGCGGCAGGGCTTCCGGGTGCGCGAGGTGGAGGTACCGCTCGCGCACCGCGCCACCGGCACCGACTGGCGCGCCCAGCTGCACCGCGGCCGCCAGTTCCGGGACGTGGCGAGGGCGCTCGCCGTCCGCGAACCTGCGGTCGAGCGGCGCCTGGGCCGGCTTCGCGGCAGCCGCCGGTGACCCGACTCGGGACGGGCGGGCTCTGCGGCGTCGGGGCCGGCCTCGCCTGCTTCCTCGGCACCGCCCTGCTGGGCCCGTCGGTGTTCGAGCCGGACCTCGAAGGCTCCCGCGGCCAGCCGCCGTACTCGCTCGTCGCCCACCCGTCGCCGTACCTGGTGATCGGGCTGGTCGTCGCGGGGATCATCGCGAGCACCACCGGGCTCGGGCTGTGCTTCGCCGCCGTCCGGAAAGGCGGGCGCATCCCGGCGCGGCCGCTGGTCGCCGCGGGGCTGCTCGCGGCGGTCGCGTTCATGTGCATGCCGCCCGTCGGGTCCACCGACCACCTGAACTACGCGTCCTACGGGCGGATGGCGGCGACCGGCCACGACCCGTACGTGACCAGCGCCGACGACCTGTCGCGGGACCCCGTCGCCGGGGCGCCCGAGGAGTGGCGGACGACGCCGTCGGTGTACGGGCCGCTCGCCACCGGCGAGCAGGCGCTCGCCGCGTGGATCGGCGACGACTCCGTGCGGATCACCGTGTTCGTCATGTCCGTCGCGAACGTGCTCGCGTTCGCGGCGACCGCGCTGATCCTCTACCGGACGTCCCGGACCGAGGAGCGGCGGCTCCGCACCGCGCTGCTGTGGACGTGCAACCCGCTCGTGCTGTTCCACCTGGTCGCGGGCGCGCACAACGACGTCCTCGCGATCGCGCCGGTGGTGGCCGCGCTCGCCGTGTTCGGGCGGCGGGCCGGATGGCCGCACGCCCTGGCCGCCGGTGCGCTCGCCGGCGTCGGCGCCGCGGTCAAGCTGCCCGCCGCGCTCGCCGCCGGCGGACCCCCCCTCGCGCTGCTCCGCGAGCGGAGATGGCGGTCGCTCGGCCGCCTGCTCGCACTGGCCGCCGGCGCCGTCGCCGTCACGGCGGCCGCGTACCTCCTCGCCGGGCCGCACGCGCTCGACCAGGTCCGCGAGGCGAGCAACATGGTGTCGTTCGCGACCCCCTGGCACCTGGTGGACGAGTCGCTCGGCCGCGGCTCGCAGCGCGACGTCATCAAGACGGGCGCGATGCTGCTCGGGCTGGCGCTGTTCCTGCTGCTCGTCAGGGCGCTCCCCAAAGAGGACGGCGAAGAGCACCGCCGGTACGGAGCGGCCCTCGTCCTCGCGTGGCTCCTCGTCGCCCCGTACGCGCTGCCCTGGTACGACGGGTTCGGCTGGGCGCTGCTGGCGCTGCTCCCGTGGACGCGCATCGACTGGATCCTGCTCGCCCACACCGCGGCCCTCAGCCTCGCCTACCTGCCGGCCCGCGCCCCCGCCCGCATCCGGCTCCCCGACGACCTGGAGTGGCTGTTCACCGTCGTTCGGCCGACCGTGATCCCGTGGACGCTCCTGGCGATTCTGACGGCGCTGGTGGCGGCGTGTCTGCGTTCCTCAGGTCGATCTCCAGCGACCGCAGGCCGGCCGCGAGCATCAGCGGGGTCGCCAGGCTGAACGCCACCGACAGGATCACCACGCCGGAGTCGTTCACCAGCGTGCCGATCACGCCGGCGGCCAGCGCGCAGATCAGCGCCGGGCGCATCGACAGGCTGTGCTTGTAGGCGCCCTGCAGCAGCGACACCCGCCAGCGGGTGGGCCGCGCCAGGACGAAGAACAGGAACACGACGGCGGCGGCGATCGCGAGCGTGTACGGCCAGTACCCGAGGCTGTTCAGCATCGCGTTGAACTTGCGGGTGACGATGCCCCAGGCGTCCCCGTCCATGAGGTCCTGCCAGAACCGGCCGAGGTGCGTCGGGTTGGCGCTCCGCGCGTTCAGGTAGGAGATGAACAGCACGATCGCCGCGCCCGCCGCGAAGAAGAGCCCGAGCCTCGGCGCGGACACCCGCTTCCCGGCGACCATCAGGCCGAGCATCGCGAACGCCGGGACGATCGCCAGCACGCCGCCGAAGTCGCTGCCGAACGCGGGCAGCCCGTCCACCACGACGGCGAACACGCCGATCGCGGCGACGATCCCGACCGCGACCGCCGTGCGGCGGCGGCGCAGCGGGTACTCCGTCAGCCACGCCGCCGTCAGGATCGCGGCGACCGCGAACAGCGAGAACGCCTGGTTGCCGAAGCCGTAGAAGCGGCCCGCGACCAGCGCCGTGTAGCCCATCAGCGTGTTGAGCTGGAGGTTGGACCCCGTCATCACGTCCAGCGCGAGGACGATGCCCGTCACCCCGGTGATCACCAGCCCGGGGACGACCACGGACCGCCGCCACGGGCCGGCGAGCGCCACGCCCGTCAGCAGCCCCGCGAAGCCCAGCACGGTGCAGATCAGCACGGGCGTCGGATGCTCGGCCCGCCACCACGGCAGCAGCCCGGCGAGGAACGACGCGCCCGGCGCCGCCCCGCCCAGCAGCGCTATCACCCGGGTGCCGCCCAGGATCCGCGCCCGCGACCGGCGGTCGCCGCCGAGCCGCCGCAGCGCGACCACCGCGATCCCGTACAGGACGAGCTGCGTCGCGAACAGCACCCAGTAGAACGACGTCTGGACGGTCCGGATCGCCTGCGCCGCGACGTCCTCGTCGACGAGCGCGTCGACCCGGTCCCGCGTGGACGCCTGCGACGGCTGCGCCTTCCACGCCGACCCCACGGCCTGCTTCGGCTGCGGCAGCCCGAGCAGCTTCATCGCGGTCGCGGTGACGTCGGTGAGCGTGACCAGGCCCTCCTGCCGGGTCGCGCTGGACGTCATGAACCCGGGCCCGTACCCGTCGCCCGCCGCGACGGCGACGCGCAGATGCGGGTCGACGCCGATGTCCGACAGCCCCGCCAGCAGGACGGTCGTGCCCTGGGGGAGGCCGGTGACGACCTGGGCGACCCGGCGGTCCGCGGCGGCCGCGGCGGCGGCGCGCTTGGCGTCCGACAGCGGGATCTGGTCGCCGTGCGCGTCGACGCCCGCGTTGATGTAGGCGCGGAACAGGTCGTCGACGTCGACCGCCGCGAGCGGGCAGCGCGCCCAGTCGGCGGCGGTGACCTTGTCGGGGGACGGGACGTAGCGGTCGACCCGGCCGCCGCCGTTGCCGACGCCGAACACCGCGCCCGGCCCGACCGCCATCGTGCAGCCGCCCGCCTTGTGGACGGCCTCGCCGAGCAGCCCGATCTCCGCGTGGTAGTTGGTGCCCGCGTTGTCGCTCTTGATGGCCGGCCAGCCCGCGGCGATCGCGCCGTCCTTCGGCACCGGGCCGGTGGGGGAGTCCTGGCCGGGCAGGATCGGCGCGGCCGGCAGCGCGCAGTCGCCGTGCGGCAGCCGGGACCGCTGCCCGGCCGACACCGTCAGCCAGCCGTCCGTGGGGCAGGTGTTGACCCGGGTCGTCCGGACGCTGAGGCCGGCCGCGGAGCCCCCGGCCGTCAGGTCCCACAGCGCCGGGGTGTTCTCCCGGCCGACGTCGCTCCACATCAGCCCCGGGACCCCGATGATCACGACCCGCCCGGTCGCGGCGCGGTCGCCGGCGTGCGCGGGCGACCAGCCGAGAACCCAGGTCAGCGCCGTGGCGAGGGTCGCGAAGAACACGGCGATCTTCGTCCCCCGGGGCATCATGGCGTCAAGGCTACAAGAGCACTACCACCGCACAGGGGCCATATCCTGCGGGCTGTGGACGGTCCCATGGTGCGGCAGGCGGGTGAGGCGCGGGGCGGGCGCCCGAACCGGCTCCTCCTTCTCGCCGGCGCCGCCGTCGCCGCCGCGGCGGTCGCCCCGATCGTGTCCCGCTGGCTCACCAACCCGCCCGACCAGCGGCTCGTCGACCTGGAGGTGTACCGGGAGGGCGGGCTCGCCGTGCTGCGCGGGGCGCCGCTGTACGACTTCCTCACGCAGCCGCCGCAGCTGCTCCCGTTCACCTACCCGCCGTTCGCCGCCGCGCTCGCCGTCCCGTTCACGCTGCTCCCCTGGCGGGCCGCGCAGTGGACGTGGGTCGTGCTGATCTACGTCTCGCTGGCGATCGCCGTCTGGTACGCCTTCCGCGACCTCATCCGCCGGACCGGGCGCTGGGCGCCGCTCACCGCCGGCGTCCTGTTCGCCGCGATGGCGTGGCTCGACCCCGTCCGCGACCAGGTCCGGTTCGGGCAGGTCGGGCTGTTCCTGCTCGCCATGTGCCTCGCCGACTGCTGCGCCCGCGTCCCGCGCTGGCCGCGCGGCGCGCTCGTCGGGCTGGCGGTCGCGATCAAGCTGGTGCCGGGCGTCTTCCTGATCTACTTCCTGCTCACCGGGCGGCGGGACGCGCTGGTCAACGCGGTGCTCACCGCCGCCGCGGCGACCCTGGCCGGGTTCGCGCTGCTGCCCGCCGACTCGTCCGCCTACTGGTTCGGCGCGCTGCTGCAGGGCGGGGACCGGACGGGCGCGGTCGACGGGACCACCAACCAGGCGATCCACGGCATCGTCGCGCGGATCTTCGACGAGGGCCCCGTCCGGACGCTGGTGTGGCTCGTGCTCGCGCTGATCGTCGCCTGCTACGGCTTCTCCCGGGCGCGCCGGGCCGCCCTGGCCGCCGACGGGCTGACCGGGACGGCCTCGTCCAGCCTGCTGCTCGGCGCCGTCGCGATCGTCGGGCTGCTGTCCGTCGTGCTGTCCCCTGTGGGATGGATCCACCACCTTGTCTGGATGATCGCGGTCATCGGTGCTTTGGCCGGAGACGGCCGGGACACGCGAAGATGTCTGCTCGCGCTCGGCGCCTGGTTCCTGTTCCTGTGGCCGCTGCCGTGGTGGGGACGCGCCTGGATCGGCCCGGAACACTCCGCCATAGCGGAATTCGCGGGCCAAGTCCTGCGCGACTCGTTCGGGATCGCCGCGCTCGCCGCCATCGCCGTCCTCGGCACCTGGTTGGTCAAAAGGGTCAAACCCGGCCCCGATCAGGGGGTTCCTTCGCAACCGAAGGCCGAGGTCGGTACGCTCGCCACGTGATGCTTGTCGCGGTGGCCGTCGCGGGTCTGGTCGCCGGTATTGCAGGGCTGTCCGTCGCGGTGGTCGCGCACAACCGGGTCAACCAGGTCGTCGACGAGTGCGGGGAAATGCTCAGGCGCCAGCTCCAGGTCGCCAGCGGATCGGTGGACGAGCGCGCGCTGCGCGACCTCGCCATCGTCCACTACGACGCGCTGAAGGAGATGTCCGGGCACCGGTCGTTCTCCCTCGCTCTGATCAACGCGGTCGGGGACGGGGTCGTCGTCAGCTCCATCAACGGGAGGACCGAGACGCGGACGTACGCCAAGGCCGTCCAGGCCGGGCACCCGGTCGAGACGCTCTCCCCCGAGGAGAGCCACGTCCTGCGGGCCGCCCGGCTCGGCAAGGGCCCGGTCGTGTCGCTGGACGACCCGCTCGCCGACTTCGGCAGCGGCGACCGCACGTCAGCCCGCACCTGACGCCCGCGCCCGACCCGCCGCCCGATCCACGCGCCCGATCCACGCGCCCGATCCACGCGCCGGCGCTCGCCGCGCGGGCGGCGGCACCGCATTGCCCGCCGGCAAGTAAACTCGGCGTGTTCGTCCGCACCATCCGCCTCGGGGGACTCCGTGACCGCAGACAGCAGGCCAGCGCGCTACGCCTACCTGGGTCCGCAGGGCACGTTCACCGAGGCCGCGCTGCTCACCCTGCCGGGCGCCGCCGGCGCCGAGCACGTCCCGTACGCGACCGTCCCGGCCGTCCTCGAAGCGCTGCGCAACGGGGACGTGGACACCGCCGTCGTCGCGCTGGAGAACTCCGTCGAAGGCTCGGTCCCCACCACGCTGGACGAGCTGGCCACCGGCGAGCCCCTCCAGATCGTCGGGGAGATCCACCTGCCGGTCTCGTTCGCGCTGCTCGTCCGCCCCGGGACGGCGCTCGACGACATCAAGACCGTCGCGTCCCACCCGATCGCGCAGCCGCAGTGCCGCCACTGGCTGCTGGAGAACGTCCCGCACGCCGAATGGCGCGCCGCCACGTCCAACGCCGAGGCCGCCCAGCACGTCGCCGACGGCCACTACGACGCCGCGCTCGCCGGCTCGTTCGCCGCGGCCCGCTACGGCCTGTCGATCCTCGCCGAGGACATCCACGACGTCGCCGACGCCGTCACCCGGTTCGTCGTCCTGCACCGTCCCTGCACGCCGCCCGCCCCCACCGGCATGGACAAGACGACCGTCGTCGCGTTCATCGGCGAGGACCACCCGGGCGCCCTGCTGGAGATCCTCAACGAGTTCGCCGTGCGCGGCGTCAACCTGACGCTGATCCAGTCGCGCCCCACCGGCGCCGGCCTCGGCTCCTACCTCTTCTGGATGGACTTCGAGGGCCACGTCGCGGACGCCCGCGTCGGCGAGGCCCTGATGGGGCTGCGCCGCGTCTGCGCCGACCTCCGCTTCGTCGGCTCCTACCCCCGCGCCGACCGCGTCCGCCCCGAGATCCGCCGCGGCACCCACGACACCGACTTCACCGAGGCCGCCTCCTGGCTGGACGGCATCCGCACCGGCCGCCCCTGATCATTTCGTGCCCGGGGAACGTCGCTTCCCCGCAAACCGTGCAAAGGCGAGGGCGTCATCCCGGTACCCCCTTGATCATGGAGCGTCCGTGCGCGGGCGGCCGCTGACGTAGGCTGCCCTGGTGGCCAGGGACTTCGATCTTTACGAGCGGGAACTGTGGGCGGGGCGCGCCCCCGCGTACGAGCGGGGGTTCGGCCGGCTCACCCGGTACACGGTCGGTCCGCTGCTGGACGCGGCCGGGGTCACGGGCGGGACGCGGTTCCTCGACGTCGGGACGGGCCCCGGGTTCGTCTCGCTCGAGGCCGTCCGGCGCGGCGCCGAGGTGTCGGCGATGGACGCCGAGGAGAGCATGGCGGAGACCGCCCGGCGCAACGTCCCCGGGCTGGACGTGCGCGTCGCCGTCCTGCCCGAGGTGCCGTTCCCGGACGGGTCGTTCGACGCGGTCGCCGGCAACTACGTCATCAACCACGTGGCCGACCCGGGCGCGGCGATCGCCGCGCTGCGCCGGGTGCTGCGGCCGGGCGGGCGGCTCGCGCTGAGCTGCTGGGTGATGCCGGGCAGCGGCGCCCTCGCGATCGTCCGCGAGGCGATCGAGCAGGCCGGCGTGGCGTGGCCGGAGGACATCCCCGAGTCGCCGTTCATGCGGTACGGCGAGGCGGCCGCGTTCCGGCGGCTGGTGGCCGAGGCAGGGCTCACCGAGGTCGCGGTCGAGGAGGTGACCTGGGAGCACGCCGTCGACCCCGAGGAGTGGTGGCGGGCGGTCGCGCTGTCCAGGGTCGGCACGGCCGGCGTGATCGTCGCGCGGCAGGACGCGGACACCGTCGCCCTGATCAAGGACGCCTACGACACGATCATCGCCGACTACGGGGTGGACGGCGGCCAGGTCTCGCTGCCCGCGCACGCGCTGCTGGCGAGCGGCGTCCGCTGACACCGCGGTCGCCTGAACCGCGGTTCATACGCGCGCGGACGCGGGGCCCGTACCGGTAGCCTCGGGTCTGTGATTGACCTGCGAGCTCTTCGAGAGGATCCGGAGCGGCTGCGCGCGTCGCAGCGCGCCCGCGGTGAGGATGACGCCGTCGTCGACCGGCTGCTCGACCTGGACGAGAGGCGCCGCTCGGCGCTGACCTCGTTCGAGCAGCTCAGAGCGGAGCAGAAGAGTTTCGGCAAGTCGGTGTCCAAGGCGAAGGGCGACGAGCGCGAGGCGCTGCTCGCCCGCGCGAAGGAGCTGGCGCAGCAGGTCAAGGAGCGGGAGGCGGAGGCCGACCGGCTCGGCGCGGAACTCGACGAGGTGCTGAAGAGCGTCCCGAACCTCATCGAGGAGGGCGCCCCGCCCGGCGGCGAGCAGGACTTCGTCGTCCTGGAGCACATCGGCGAGCCGACATCGTTCGACTTCGCGCCGAAGGACCACCTGGAGCTGGGCGAGAGCCTCGGCGCGATCGACATGGAGCGCGGCGCGAAGGTGTCGGGCGCGCGGTTCTACTACCTGACGGGCGTCGGCGCGCGGCTCCAGTACGCGCTGCTGAACCTGGCCATGGAGACGGCGATCGCGAACGGGTTCGTCCCGATGTACCCGCCGGTGCTGGTGAAGCCGGAGGCGATGGAGGGCACCGGGTTCCTCGGCGCGCACGCCGCCGAGGTGTACCACCTCCCGGCCGACGAGCTGTACCTGGTCGGGACGTCGGAGGTGCCGCTCGCCGCGTACCACATGAACGAGATCATCGACGAGCTGCCGCGGCGGTACGTGGCGTGGTCGTCGTGCTTCCGCCGCGAGGCCGGCTCCTACGGCAAGGACACCCGCGGCATCATCCGCGTCCACCAGTTCGACAAGGTGGAGATGTTCTCCTACTGCGACCCGGCCGACTCGCACGCCGAGCACCTGCGGCTGCTGGACTGGGAGAAGGAGATGCTCGCCAAGGTCGAGATCCCGTACCGGGTGATCGACGTGGCGGCCGGCGACCTGGGGTCGAGCGCGGCCCGCAAGTACGACTGCGAGGCGTGGGTGCCGACGCAGAACACGTACCGCGAGGTCACCTCGACGTCCAACTGCACCGAGTTCCAGGCGCGGCGGCTCGCGGTGCGGTTCAAGGACGCCGACGGCAGGAACCAGCCGGTGGCGACGCTGAACGGCACGCTGGCCACCACCCGCTGGATGGTCGCGATCCTGGAGAACCACCAGCGGGCCGACGGCTCGGTGCGCGTCCCCGAGGCGCTGCAGAAGTTCCTCGGGCAGGACGTCCTGGAGCCGATCAAGCGCTGACGGCGGTCCGGCCCCGAGCCCGTCCCGCCGGTCGGGACGGGCTCGGGGCCGAGCCTCAGGGTGTCGCCGGCGTCGCTTATGGTTTGTGGCATCTGCCCTGGAAGGTGACATGAGCCAGTCCGCGCCGCGCGTGATCGCCACTGACCTCGACGGCACGATCGTGCGCTCCGACGGCACGATCTCCGCCCGGACCGTCGAGGCCCTCGCCCGGGTCGAGCAGGCCGGGGCGATGCTCGTGATGGTCACCGGCCGGCCGCCGCGCTGGATGGCGGACATCGCCGCGGCCGTCGACCACCACGGCGTCGCCATCTGCGCCAACGGCGCCGTCGTCTACGACCTGCACACCGAGACCGTCCTGGAGACCCGGGAGATCCCGCCGGACGTGATCGCCGAGGCGATCGGGCGGCTCCGCGGCATCTCCCCCGAACTGCAGTTCGCCGTCGAGCACCCGACCGGGTTCTATTTCGAGCACAGCTACCACCTCGGCCGCTGGGACGCGGAGGCGTTCGGCGGGCGCCGCGTGGACGCCGCCGAACTCGTCAGCCGGCCCGGCACCAAGCTGCTCGCCTTCCACCCGGACGCCGACCCCGACACGCTCTCGGAGAAGGCCGTCCAGGCGGTGGGCGACCTCGTGACGGTGACGCACTCGTCCGGGCGGGGCCTGCTGGAGATGAGCGCGCTCGGGGTCACCAAGGCGAGCGCGCTCGCCGCCTTCTGCACCGAGCACGGGCTCGCGTCCGGCGACGTCACGGCGTTCGGCGACATGCCCAACGACCTGCCGATGCTCACCTGGGCGGGCACGTCCTACGCCGTCGCGAACGCGCATCCGCTGGTGCTGGCGGCCGTGACGCACAAGACGTCCCGCAACGACGACGACGGCGTCGCCGAGGTCCTGGAGCGCCTCTTCCCCTAGCGCGTCCCCGCAGAGGGGCGGGCATGCGGAGGGGCGGGCATGACGACGGCCGCGCCCTCGGGCGTGCGGGTGCGGCCGTTCGTCATGTCCCGCGGGCGGCGTCCCGCGGGCGGGCGCGTCCGGCGGGTTACAGGTAGGGGCCGGACGAGCGCGGGCGCGACTGCTGCTGTTGCTGCTGCTCCTCGGCGCCGGGCGGCATCATCCCGGCGGGCAGGGCGCGCCGCATCTGCTCCAGCTGCGCCCGCGCCGCCATCTGCTGCGCGAACAGCGTCGTCTGGATGCCGTGGAACAGGCCCTCCAGCCAGCCGACGAGCTGCGCCTGGGCGATCCGCAGCTCCGACTCGCTCGGCACCGTCTCCTCGGTGAACGGCAGCGACAGCCGCTCCAGCTCCTCGACCAGCTCGGGCGCGAGGCCGTCCTCCAGCTCCTTGATGGACGACTTGTGGATCTCCCGGAGCCGGGCGCGGCTCGCCTCGTCCAGGGGGGCGGCCTTGACCTCCTCCAGGAGCTGGCGGATCATCCCGCCGATCCGCATCACCTTCGCGGGCTGCTCGACCATCTCGGTGACCGACTTGCCCTCGGACTCGCCCTCGCCGGCGTTCTCCACGGCGATGCCGTTGGGGCCGACCACGAGGACCTGCGGTTCCTGCTCTTTCTTCGAAGGCTCGCTCATAAATTCCACATCCTCACACGGTCAACAAGATCTTGCCGACGTGACCACTCTCTTCGAGCAACTCGTGCGCGCGCGCCGCCTCCGCCATCGGGAAGCGCCGGTCGATGACGGGCCTGACCCTCCCCGACTCCAGCAGAGGCCACACATGCTCGCGTACCCCGGCCACGATCTCCGCCTTCTCCTCCGGCGGACGGGCCCGCAGCGTCGTCGCGTGCACCAGCGCCCGCTTGCGCAGCAGCTTGCCGAGGTCCAGCTCGGCCTTGGCGCCGCCCTGCAGGCCGATCACCATCAGCCGTCCGCCGGTGGCGAGCGCCTCCACGTTCCGGGCCAGGTACTCGGCGCCGATCAGGTCGAGGATCACGTCGTAGGGGCCGGCCTCCACGAAGTCTTCCTCGCGGTAGTTCACGGTGACGTCCGCGCCCAGTTCCCGGCAGCGGGCCGCCTTCTCCGCGCTGCCCACGGTCGTCACGACCCGCGCGCCGCACGCCTTCGCGAGCTGGATCGCGAACGTCCCGATGCCGCTGCCGCCGCCGTGGACGAGGAGGGTCTCGCCCTCGCGCAGCCCGCCCAGCCAGAACACGTTCGACCACACCGTGCACGCGACCTCCGGGAGTCCGGCGGCTTCCGCGACGTCGACCCCGCGCGGCACCGGGAGCGCCTGCGCGGCGGGCACCGCGACCCGTTCGGCATATCCTCCCCCGGCGAGCAGCGCGCACACCTCGTCGCCGACGTCCAGGCCGGTGACGCCCGCGCCCAGCTCGGCGACCCGTCCCGACACCTCCAGACCCGGGTACGGGGGAGCGCCCGGGGGCGGCGGGTAGAAGCCCATGCGCTGCATGACGTCGGCGCGGTTGACCGCGCTCGCCGCCACCTCGATCAGCACCTCGCCCGGTTCCGGCCGCGGGTCGGGGACCCGCGTCCACTCCAGGACGTCGGGGCCGCCCGGCTCGCGGATCACGATGGCATGCATACCGATCACGCTACCGGGCGCGGCGGCCCCGCCCGAGCGCCCCAAGGGCGATCTACGCGCGGGATGCACGCCATTGGGTCATGGGTATCCTGCGGGGGGATCGGTTTGCCCACCTGCACCGTGTTGATCATCAGAGGCGTGCCCTAGGGGGAAGAACGGTGGCGAGGAATGAGCACGACGGGCGCTCACTGGAGGAGCGCCTCGCCTCTCTCGACGCGATGAGCGAGGACGCGGCGGAACCGGCCCCCGAGGGCGAGGAGGCGCCGCAGCAGCCGCCCGCCCGGCAGGAGAACGCGCCGCCGCCTCCGCCGCCCGCCGCGGAGAACAACCCGTGGCTGGCCGCGCCGCCCGCCTTCCAGGGCGGGCCGGAGGACACCGGCTTCAACCCTCCCCAGCCTCCGCCCCCGCTCTACGACGGCGGCCCCATGCCGCAGCCGTTCGACGGGGGGATGCTCCCGCCGCCGTACTACCCGGCGCCCGCCAACGACCCGTCCCAGGGCGGGCAGCCTCCGCAGCCGTCGCCGTACGACGTCAACGGCAGCGCCGCGCCGCCCCTCGACCAGCTGCCGCCGTACCCGTCCGACCAGCTCGCGCAGCAGCAGGACGCGAGCGGGCAGTACCAGGCGATCGACCCCGCGACCGGGCAGCCCTACCCGCAGGACACCGACGCCTCCGGGCAGCCGTACGTGCCGATCGACCCGAACACGGGCCGTCCGCTCACCCCTGATGAGGCGGGCTCCCCGCAGGAGGTGAACGGGGCGGTCCAGCAGCAGTTCCCGCCGGCCGACCCGAACGCGGGCCTGCCGTACGCGCCCGACCCCAACGCCCAGCAGTTCCCGCCGGCCGATCCGAACGCGGGCGCCCAGCCGTACCCGCAGCAGTTCCCGCCGATCGACCCGAACACCGGCCAGCCGTACCCGCAGGTCGACCCCAACACCGGGCAGCCGTACCCGCAGCCCTACCCCCAGATCGACCCCAACACCGGCCAGCCGTACCCGCAGCCGTACCCCCAGATCGACCCCAACACGGGCCAGCCGTACATGCCCATCGACCCCAACACCGGGCAGCCCTACCAGGCGTACGGCTACCCGGCCGGGCCGCACCAAGGGCAGCCGCAGCAGGGGCAGCCGCAGCAGGGGCAGATGATCCCGCCGGGGCACGCCGCCCCGCCGCAGCAGCCGCAGAGCACCGACAGCCTCAGCTCCGAGAACCTCCTGGGCGAGCGCCGCATCGCGCCGTCCTCCGGGTGGCGGCGCGCCGTCTACAAGGCGACCGCCGGGAGCATCCACCCCGGCGAGTCGCAGAGCGAGCTGCGCCGCAAGGACCTCATCGCGCGGGCCCGCACCCCCGTCGCCGGCGGCCACCACCGCGTCGCGGTCATGTCGCTGAAGGGCGGCGTCGGCAAGACGACCACCACCACCGGCCTCGGCTCCATGCTCGGCTCCTTCCGCGGCGACCGGGTCATCGCGGTGGACGCCAACCCCGACCGCGGGACGCTCTCCGACAAGGTCAAGCTGGAGACCGCCGCCACCGTCCGCGACCTGCTCAACAACCGCGAGAACATCCACCGGTACGCGGACGTGCGCGCGTTCACGTCGCAGAACGAGGCGCGCCTGGAGATCCTCGCCTCCGACCGCGACCCCGCGGTCAGCGAGGCGTTCTCCGCCGAGGACTACGCGGCCGTCGCCGTCGTCCTGGAGCAGTACTACTCGGTCTGCATCACCGACTGCGGCACGGGGCTGCTGCACTCGGCGATGGCGGGCGTGCTGAGCCTCGCCGACCAGCTCGTCCTCGTCAGCTCCCCGTCGGTGGACGGCGCCCGGTCCGCGAGCGCGACCCTCGACTGGCTGGAGGCGCACGACCACGGGCACCTCGTCCGCAACGGCGTCGTGGTCCTGTCGATGGTCCGCAACCGCACCCGCAGCCAGGTCGACCTCGACAAGCTCCAGGCGCACTTCGAGAGCCGCTGCCGCGCCGTCGTCCGCATCCCCTACGACGACCACCTGGAGGAGGGCGCCGAGGTCGAGCTCGACCAGCTCGCCCCCGCCACCCGCGAGGCCTACCTCACCCTCGCCGCGGTCGTCGGCGACGGCTTCGCCTTCCAGCGCCCGCCGCAGACCTGACCGCCGCCGGACGGTAGGGTCACGTTCCGTGACGGACGTCGATGGCTTGTACGTGGGGAAGGCCGGCCCGGACGCCGCCGGCGACCGGGGCTGGCTGCTCGGGCATTTCAAGCCGGCCGGCGACCTGCGGCACAGCGACGAGGTCGAGATCAAGTGGGGCGTCCACCCGAAGGGGGAGCGGCGCGCGCGGTGGACGGACGGCGAGAAGCGCACCGCCCTGCTCGTCCTGATCAGCGGCCGGTTCCGCCTGGAGTTCCCCGGGCGGAACGTCGTGCTCGCCGAGCAGGGCGACTACGTGGTGTGGGGGCGCGGCGTCGACCATTCGTGGGAGGCCGAGGAGGAGTCGGTCGTCATGACCGTCCGCTGGCCGTCCATTCCCGGCTACCGCGTGCCCGGCGAACCGTAGGCCGACCCGGGGTATGCGGTCGAGGGCAGGCCGCGGTGACCGCTATCGTGGGCGTTGGGCCGGGCCGACCGGCCGCCGGGAGAGTTCGCATAGTGGACTAGTGCAGGCGCCTTGAAAGCGCCCAGGGCTGGGGACAGTCCTCGTGGGTTCGAATCCCACACTCTCCGCCACGTGGCCCGGGGGCGATCCCCTGGAAGGCCGCGGTCCCCCAGGGACCGTCACAAAGAGGCCGACTCGGGCATAAGTCATCCGTTACCCTCTTCGGCATGTCGCAGACACCGAATGATCCGGCAGGTACGACGCACCAGTTCCAGAACTTCGCGAACCAGGCGCAGCCGCAGAAGTCCGGGCCGAACATCGGCCTGATCATCGGCATCGTCGCCGTCGTGGCGGTCGTCGCGATCCTGGTGATCGCGTTCATGATGATGTGAGGGCGGGTCAGCGGCCGCTGCTGCTGAAGTGCTGGTAGTCCCTGGCGCCGCTCCAGGTGCCGCCCCAGCCCCAGCCGATCGAGGCGAACGCCCGCACCACCTTGTCGCCGGCGTGGATCATGCCGGGCGCGTCGAGGTCGCGGTTCCGGTACCTCTTGCAGGACTTGTGGGCGATGTGCCCGTCCGCGTAGACGTAGGGGTTCTGGCACGGGTTGATGTCGACGGCGAGGCCGTACGCGTGCTGGGAGAACGAGCTCGACCCCGTCGCGGTGCGGCAGTTGAAGGCGGAGGTGTTGTTGGCCTCGATCGACTCGAAGTCGCTGCCGCCGTACTTGTCGACCGGTTCCATCCGCTCGATCGGGAACTTCATCTTGTAGAGCTTCCGGAACACGGAGACGAGGTCGCCGGCGGCCTTGGCGTTGACGACGAGCCGCCCGCCCGTGTGCGGCTCGTCGTCCATGCCCCAGTAGGTCATCTCGATCATCCGGAGCCCGGACGGCGCCACGGGGCAGCCCTTCCGCCAGGATGACCTCAGGTCCCGGGCGGTCACCTTCTTGATCTCCGCTTGGAAGCCCTGCTCGGTCGGGGACGCCGACGGGGACGCGGAGGGCGAGGCCGCGGTGCCCGGTGCGGTGGGCGTTGCGGTGGGCGGGGTCGCGGCGGGCGGCTCGCCCGAGTCGTCGGAGCCGCGGCCACATCCGGCCGCCGCGAGCACCGCCGTGAGCAGGACGCCGAGCAAAGTCGCGCTGGAGATCGGGCCTCTACCTGGCATCTTTGCAGCATACGCAGGCCGGTGGGTGTTCGAGCCGCACCCATGATTCGCTACGGTGCGTTTGAGGGCGCGCCCGCCGGATAGGGGCGGCGTGGACCTTCGTTCGACCGCCGGGCATGTCGTCCGGTGACGTCCGGTCCAGGGGAGCCGGGATGTCCAGGGGAGCCGGGATGGCGGAAGCTCAGGAGAGCGACCTCCCAAGCCTCGAAGACGAGATCTTCGCGGTGGCGCACAACGTGGAGGTCGAGCAGGGGGCGGCTGCGGAGCCGCGACTGCCGACGGACAAGGCGCAGGTCCTGGTCGAGCGCGCGCGTGCGTTCCTCACCCGGGACGTGAAGGCGCTGGCGGCGGGCTTCGGCGTGTTCGTGTTCGTCGATCTCGTGATGATGTGGGCGCCGCTGATGACGAGCCGCCGCCCGAGTCTGCTGCCGCAGTTCATCACGCTGCTGCTGCTGGCGTTCGGGCTCGGCGGGCTGCTCGTGTGGCAGGTCGGCGGCCGGTGGCGGACGTTCGGCATCGGCATGATGCTCGCCTGGGGGTTCCTGACCCTGGTGTCGGTCGGGTTCCTGACCGGGGTGACCGTCCCGCTGTAGGCCGGGGCCGGGACCCCGCTGTAGGCCGGGACGCGCGCCGCCGCCGGACGCGCGCTCAGGCCGAGGGGCCGACCCGCTTCCGGACCATGCTGAACGCGCGGCCGATGGCTTCGAGGTCCTCGGGCTCGATCACGTCGATGAAGAACGTGCGGACGGTCTCGACGTGGTCGCGGGCGGCGCGCTCGAGCGCCGCGAAGCCCTCGTCGGTGAGGTGCGCGTAGACGCCGCGCTTGTCGTTGGGGCAGCTGTCCCGCTTGACCAGGCCCTTGTTCTCCAGGCGGGAGCAGGTGTGCGACAGCCGGCTGCGGGACTGGCTGGCGTTCTCGGCCAGCTCGGCCATCCGCAGGCGCCGCTCGGGCGCCTCCGACAGGCGGACGAGGATCTCGTACTCCGACACCGACAGACCGTGCTTGGTCTTGAGGTCGCGGTCCATGATCTCGGTGAGCCGGACGCTGCCGTCCACGTACGCCCGCCAATCGCGCTGCTGGGCGGCATCGAGCCAGCGAGGTTCGCTCATACCGGAAAGTATAGGCCCATATGTTGAACATTCAACTAGTGCACGCTATCTTCACGGTAGCAGGACGGGACGACGCCGTCCGACCGCGGAAATAGTTGAATCCTCAACTACGTTCCACGAGGCAGTGCACCGCCCGGCCGGACGGGGCACCCGAGCGAGGGGAGAACCCATGCCTGCCGTGATGGCCGACCCGCTGACCCTGCCCCGCCTCCCGCTGCTTCCGGAGGCCGGCACCGACTGGCGCCGCGTCGCGAAGGTCGTGACCGCCCAGCGCCACCTCGAAGGCGAGGGCTTCCAGGTGCGGCGCCCCTTCCCCGGCGTCGACCTGGCCCTGGCCGACCCGTTCCTGCTCCTCGACCACATGGGCGCCGTCGAGTACGCGCCGGGCGAGGCGAAAGGTACTCCCTGGCACCCGCACCGCGGGTTCGAGACGGTCACGTACATCATCGATGGAGCGTTCCAGCACCAGGACACCACCGGCGGCGGCGGTCTGATCTCCGACGGCGCCACCCAGTGGATGACGGCCGCGTCCGGCATCCAGCACATCGAGCAGCCGCCGCCCGAGCTGGTCGCCAAGGGCGGCCTGTTCCACGGCATCCAGCTCTGGGTGAACCTGCCGCGCGCCCAGAAGTGGGTGCCGCCGCGGTACCAGGACATCGAGGCCCGCGACGTCAAACTGCTGGCCGCCGACGACGGCTCGTCCCTCGTCCGCGTCATCGCAGGGTCGCTCGCCGGGTACGACGGCCCCGGCGTCACCTACACGCCGATCAACTACCTGCACGCGACGGTCGCGCCCGGCGCCCGGCTCGCGCTGCCCTGGCCGCGCGACTTCAACGCGCTGGTGTACGTGCTGTCCGGACGCGGGACGGCCGGCGTCGAGGAGGTCGGGCTGGACGAGGGGCAGCTCGCCGTGTTCGCCGGCTCCCACAACAAGGGCACCGGCGACGGGCTCGTCGTCCGTGCCGCCGACACCCAGCCGCTCGCCAGCGCGAACGGGTGGGAGATCCTCGTCCTGGGCGGCCTGCCGATCCGCGAGCCGGTCGCCCGCTACGGGCCGTTCGTGATGAACACCCGCGAGGAGATCGTCCAGGCGTTCGAGGACTTCCAGGCCGGACGCATGGGCACCGTCCCCGCCGACAAGGTCCCGCACCGCTCCGACGCCGACGAGTCCGCCATCTGACCCCGCGGGCGAACGGGGGCCGCGCCGGCCAGGCGGCGGCGCGCCCCCCGCAAGACTCCCGCGGGCGGCCCTGCCCGGATACCCCCGCTCCGGGCAGAGCCGCTCGCGGGCCGTTTCCCGGTTCGCGTGACGGGGGCGAGCGCATGCGCTAGTGTGTTCGAATAGTCGAACAGAAGTTCGACCTACGCGGAGGCGCTCGCCCGGGGAGGCGGCATGGTGGCAACGGCCATGAGGGGGGTGGACGCCCCCGCGCGCTGCGGGCGGCGGCGGGAGCACGCGACACGCCGCAGCGATTTCTACGCAAATCTACGGCCGCAGCTATATCGCCTCATAGAGTCCGACAGCGTGGACCCCGTGCGCAATCCCTATGCCCCCGGCGCCGGGCAGCGCCCCCCGGAGCTGGCCGGCCGCGACCGCGAGCTCCGGCAGTTCGAGGTGGTGCTCGAACGCGTGGCCCGCGGGCGTCCCGAGCGCAGCATGATCATCACCGGGCTGCGCGGGGTGGGCAAGACCGTGCTGCTCAACGCGTTCCGGTCGCAGGCGATCCAGCGGCTGTGGGGGACGGGCAAGATCGAGGCCCGGCCCGACCAGTCGATCCGCCGCCCGGTCGCCTCGGCGCTGCACCGCGCCGTCCGGGAGCTCGCGCCCCGGCACCGCGCGCCCGACCGCATCGAGGACTTCCTCGGCGTGCTGAAGGCGTTCGCGCAGTCGGAGCCGGAGCCGTCCGGCAAGGCGAAGGCGCGGGCGCACCGCTGGCAGCCCGGCATCGACGTGCCCGCCGCGCGCGGCCGCGCCGACTCCGGCGACCTGGAGATCGACCTCACCGAGCTGTTCGTGGACGCCGCGTCCGTCGCGACGGACGTCGGCGCCGGCATCGCCCTGTTCGTGGACGAGATGCAGGACGTCCCGGCCGACGACGTGTCGGCGCTGTGCGCGGCGTGCCACGAGCTGTCGCAGGTCGGCGGGCCGCTGATCGTGGTGGGCGCGGGGCTGCCGCACCTGCCGGCCGTCCTGTCGGCCAGCAAGTCCTACAGCGAGCGGCTGTTCCGGTACGCGCGGATCGACCGGCTCGACCGCGAGTCGGCCGACTTCGCGCTGATGGCCCCGGCCGAGCGCGAGAACGTCACCTTCACCAAGGAGGCCCTCGACGCGCTGTACGGGGCGGCCGACGGCTACCCCTACTTCGTCCAGGCGTACGCGAAGGTCGTCTGGGACGTGGCGCCCGGCACCCCGATCACGGCGGACGACATCAAGGTCGCCGCGCCGGAGGCGGAGAGCGAGCTCGCGGTGGGCTTCTTCGGCAGCCGCTACGAGCGCGCCACCCCCGCCGAGCGCGACTACATGCGCGCGATGGCCATGCTCGGCGACGACCCGGTGCCGACGGCGTCGGTCGCGGACGAGCTGGGCCGCAAGCCATCCAGCCTGTCGCCCGCCCGCGACGGGCTCATCAAGAAGGGCCTCATCTACAGCGCCGAACGCGGCATGGTCGCGTTCACCGTGCCGCATTTCGGCAAGTTCCTCCGCTCCCAACCCAACTGATCGACCCGGCCTCTCCCTCGCCGGCCTCGGCGAACCCGCGGATTCGCCGCTATTGAGTTCTCTAGCGAAAAGGCTAGAGAACGGTAGAAGGCCGCATCGAACCGAATGCGCGCCAAGGCGCCACCGGCGGGACGGCCGCCGCGCCCAGGTCGCCGACGCCGCCTCGTTCGCGGCCGGCGCCGTCCGCAGAATATTCGCGTCTCTAGCAATAATTCTAGAAATCCGTAGATTTAGCTCGCCTCATTCTCTGGCTGTGTATAGCGCCTCCTAGTATTTTTCCTAGAAAGCCCTATAGAAAGCCAGAGGTGGTACCGAGCCCGGTGTTGCCTGGTGGGACGGGGTGGGTAGGACCCCGACGGATGCCCACTGAACGGGCACAAGGTCTAAGTCGGGGGGAAGCATGACAGACCGAGACCGGTTCCGCGGTCAGGACACGGACCACGAATTCAGCCAGGAAGACTTCGCCGGCCAGGACGAGACCACCTCGTCCTCCGGCTACGACGACTCCATGGGCTTCGACGAGTCGCTGGGCTACGACGAGGCCGTCGGCTACGACGAG
>NZ_JBIQHY010000048.1:0-11127 GCF_044508335.1 Actinomadura sp. | reverse complement strand
GGCTACGACGAGGCCGTCGGCTACGACGAGATGCAGGACCAGGGCGGACGGATGCCGCACCCCGGGGACGAGTACACGTCCGAGCGAGACACCTACCACGGGCAGGACGCGTACTCGGCCCACCGCGAGGACGAGTACGACACTCACGAAGAGGAGCTCGGAAGCGGGGGCGCCGAAGGCGGCTGGTGACCCGTCCTGCGCGCTAGACGGCCGCCGCCGGCTCGGGCGTCACCACCGCCGCGCGCACGTCCCGGTCCTGTCCGGCGGTGGACACGGCGAACACGATCTCCACGTCCCGGTCGTCCACCCGGGCCGCGAAGACCACGAACCGCCGGCAGCCCTCGCGCCACACGTCCAGCGGGACGGCGCTCGCGACCGCGTTCTCGTACGCGGCCCACTCCGCGCTCTCGTGGAGCGTCGCGTACGTCTCCGCCAGCGGGCTGCGCCGCCGCTCGCACGGCGGCTCGGCGGGCGCGCGCCGCCGCTCCACCAGCTCGGCCAGCTCCGGCGACAGCGCCGCGAACAACGCCAGCTCGACCGCGAGGACGAGCCCGACCTGGGATTGGACGTCCCGCAGCACGTCCAATCCCGCGAGCGGCGCGCCGAGGGACGCGACCGCCGCACCGGTGAACAGCACGGCCCGCAGCACGCTGCGCCGCCCGACCTTCTTGCCGCTGAGGCCGCCGAAGCAGCCGCACCCGGCGTCCGGCCTGCGGACCCTCAGCTCGCCGACCACCCAGGTCGCCGCCGCGAACGCGACCGTCGTCGCGAGCCGCACCGACAGGTGCGAGGTGACCAGCAGCGCCAGCCCGAGGAGGCCCTCGCCGGCCGCGAGCCCGACCGTCATGCCGCGGTTGCGGCGCACCGCCGTCAGCCGCGCGAGCCCCGCGGGCACGGGCACGCCGTGCACGTGGTCGGGGGCCTCCGCGGCCGGCTCGCGCACCGTCAGCTTCGCCGCGCACGCGGCCAGCAGCACCGCCGCGAGCAGCAGCACCTGCGAGTTCTGGAACGCCGTCACCATGGCCCCTCCACCGGCAGATCCGGGCGGACGGAGGCGTTGAAGCAGCCCGCGTCGAGCTCGCCGCCGAGCCCGGCGAACGCGACCGGCGTCAGCTCGACGATCCGGCCGCGCGGCGACGCGCCGCACTCCACGCACCGGTCGCAGAACCGGGCCGCCGTGCAGCCGCACTCGACCACCGGCACCGCCGCGGCCCGGCCCCCGCACTCGTTGCGGACTCCGATCAGGCTGCCCACCGACAGGTACGGGAACGGGACGCAGCCGGACGGGGCGTCCGCGCAACCCCCGGCGGCCCCCTCGGAGTCGACCGCCGGATAGGCCGCCCCGTCCGGCGTCTCACCGCCGGCCTCCCCGAACCACGTCGCCGTCCCGCGCAGCACCCCGGGGACGGGCGCGGTCGCCTCCGGCGCGGCGAGGTCGTCCGCCCGGTATCCGGGCTGGGACGTGCCGGGGCGCACCGCCCGCGGCCCGTCCGGGGAACCGACGCAGATCACGTCGATCAGGTAGCCGGGCTCCAGCCGCGGATGCCGGACCAGCACCCGCTGCAGGGCGTGCGGGGGGATCACCACATGGGCGCGCCCGCGGTGGGCGCCCATGTCCACCTCCACGATGTCCCTCCCGCACGCCAGAATCGTTCCGGCGACCCGCCGTATGTCGACCCAGACCCGATCCGCGACGAAGACGCCCCGGCCGCCGAGCGGGCCGCCCGTCCCCTCGGCGCCGGCGCCGCCCTCCTTCAGCCGGACGATCACCGGGCGGCCCGGCCGGAGCGCGGCGAGGCCCCCGCGCCCGCCGTGCCAGATCCCGGTGTCCCCGCTCATCGCGAACCGGACCTCCGTGCCGCCCGCGGCCAGCGCCAGCAGGTGCGGGCTGGCGTCCAGGACGATCCCGCCCACCGCCCGCAGCGGCGGCTCCGCCGCCGGGAGGCCGGGGGGCGCACCGAACACGGCCGCACGCCGGCGGCGGCGCGCATCGCTGCGCGCGTCACGTAAGGGGGACGGCATCGCGGCACTCCGGCATTGATCACTCTGGGCGATGGGTGGGAAGACGCTGCGTCAAGGCTCACGTGCCGTGACCCCGCCTGTCGACGGATTTGTCGCGATAAGTCAGCCACCGGTGGACGTCTGATCTACCTCGGGTAAAGATTATGAACTGGTTGACCCGGATATGTGATTTGTGTAGGCCCAGAATCACGATCTCCCTGCGATCGTCGACCATACCCGGGAGCGGCCCGGCGCCGGCTCCCCAACCCCTTGGTCCGGTGGTGCTGTGAACGCGACGCGTAACGAGGAGTTCCGCGCGTACGTGGCGGAACGCAGGCCCGCCCTCCTCCGCACGGCCATGAGGCTCGCCGCCGACCGCGCCGAAGCGGAGGACCTGCTGCAGGCCGCCCTCGCCAAGACCTACCTCGCCTGGGACCGCATCGAGGACCCCGCCGCCGTCGACGGCTACGTCCGCCGCGCCATGGTCAACACGCAGATCTCCTGGTGGCGGCGCCGCAAACTCGAGGTCTACCCCACCGACCGGCTCCCGGACCGTCCCGTCGAGGACCACACCGACCGCAGCGAGATGCACGACGCCCTCGGCCGCGCCCTCGACCGCCTCCCCGAACGCCAGCGCCTGGCCGTCATGCTCCGCTACTACGAGGACATGTCCGAGCGCGAGATCGCCGAGGTCCTGGGCGTCAGCGTCGGCACGGTGAAATCCACCGTCTCCCGAGCCATGGCCCGCCTCAGAGAGCTGTACTGAATGGCACGGCCAGTGGGTTCTGCCCCTGGGCGAACACCTGGTCTCTGGGCTAGAAAGACCTTGGGAAGCCGTTTCTGGCAGGAGGCGTGACGTGTTCAGCACCATGCAGGATTTCCCACTGACGATCACGACGATCATGCGCTACGGCGCGGAGGTCTTCGGCGGCGCCGAGGTGTCCACCTGGACCGGGGACGGGGCGCGGCGGCGGAGCTACGCGGAGGTCGGGGAGCGCGCCGCGCGGCTGGCCGGGGCGCTGCGCGGCCTCGGGGTGGACGGCGACCAGCGCGTGGCCACGTTCATGTGGAACAACGCCGAGCATCTGGAGGCCTACCTCGCGGTCCCGTCGATGGGCGCGGTGCTGCACACGCTCAACCTGCGGCTCTTCCCCGACCAGCTCGTCTACATCGCGAACCACGCCGAGGACCGGGTCGTCATCGTCGACGGGTCGCTGATCCCGCTGCTGGCGCCGGTGCTGCCGCAGCTGAAGACCGTCCAGCACGTGGTCGTGGTCGGTGAGGGGGACGCGGCGCCGCTGGAGGGCGCGGGCAAGGAGCTGCACCGGTACGAGGAGCTGCTGGCGGCGGCGCCGGCGACGTTCGACTGGCCGGAGATCGACGAGCGGTCGGCCGCGGCGATGTGCTACACGAGCGGCACGACCGGGAACCCGAAGGGCGTCGTGTACTCGCACCGGTCGGCGTACCTGCACTCGATGGCGACGTGCACGGGCAACGCGATCGGGCTGAGCGCGTCCGACATCGTGCTGCCGGTGGTGCCGATGTTCCACGCGAACGCCTGGGGCATGCCGTACGCGGCGATCATGGCGGGCGCGCCGCTGGTCATGCCGGACCGGTACCTGCAGGCGGAGCCGCTCGTCCGGCTGATCGAGGCCGAGCGCCCGACGATCGCCGGGGCGGTGCCGACGATCTGGTCGGACGTGCTGCGGTACGCGAAGGAGCACGGGTCCGACCTGAGCTCGCTGCGGCTCGTGCCGTGCGGCGGGTCGGCGGTGCCGGAGGCGCTGATGCGCGGGTTCGACGAGATCGGCGTCCGGATCGTCCAGGCGTGGGGGATGACGGAGACGTCGCCGGTCGCGACGGTGGCGCACCCGCCGGCGAAGTCCTCCGGCGAGGAGGCGTGGCGGGCGCGGATGAGCCAGGGCCGCGTCCTCGCGGGGCTGGAGATGCGCGTCGTCGGGGACGGCGACCGGGTGCTGCCGAACGACGGGGAGGCCGTGGGGGAGGTCGAGATCCGCGGGCCGTGGATCACCGGCGCCTACTACCTCGACGAGGACCCCGGCAAGTTCCACGACGGCTGGCTGCGGACGGGCGACGTGGGGACGTTCTCGGCGGACGGCTACCTCGTCCTCACCGACCGGGCCAAGGACGTCATCAAGTCGGGCGGCGAGTGGATCTCCTCGGTGGAGCTGGAGAACCACCTGATGGCGCACCCGGACATCGTGGAGGCGGCCGTCGTCGGCGTCCCCGACGAGCGGTGGCAGGAGCGGCCGCTCGCCTCCGTCGTGGTGCGGGACGGCGCGACCGTCACCCCGGAGGGCCTGCGGGAGTTCCTGTCCGACCGGGTCCCGAAGTGGCAGCTCCCCGAGCGGTGGGCGTTCATCGACGAGGTCCCGAAGACGTCCGTCGGCAAGTTCGACAAGAAGGTGCTGCGGCGCCGCTACGCCGACGGTGACCTGGAGGTTCGCCAGATCGGCTGACCGGATTCCCTGCACCGGGTCACGACCCGCGCGATTACGGAGAGGGGCGATAAGCCTCCCGGGTGTTACCTTAACGGTGGATTTCGGGAGATGATGTGGTGCAGATGGGGTCCGCGGGTGTATGCAAGGTGGGCTGATTGTCCGGATGACCCCCGTGGGGGCGGACCCCTCATGCCGCTGCCGGGAGCGTGAATGCCCAGGTTGTCCACCTCCGCACGCTCAGCCGACCGCGAACTGGTCAAGGGGCTGAACGAAGGCGACGAGGCGGCGCTCGCCGCGCTCTATGACGAGTACGCCGAGCGCCTGTACGACTACGCCCTGTCGATGACGGGGGACGGCAAGACCGCCGCGGAGGTCGTCCACGACACGTTCATCGACGCCTGCCGCCGCGCCCCCCGGATGCGCGACCACCTGCACCTCGGCTCCTGGCTGTACGGCGCGGCGCGGCGCCGCTGCGTCCGGCGGGGCCGCGCGAAGGTGCTGTTCTGGGACCGGGACGGCGAGTTCGCCGACGCCGCGTTCGTGGACCGTGCCGATGACGACGGCCTCGGGCTCGAATGGCCGCCCGCCGACGAGCTGCACGACCTCCTCCGCGGCTGCCTGGCCCGGCTGGAGCCCGTCGACCAGGAGGTCATGTTCCTGGCGTTCCGGCACGGCCTGCGCCCGGCCCGGCTCGGCGCGGCGCTCGGCCTGTCGCCGCGGCGGGCCGCGGCGCGGATCCGCCGGGGGCGCGCCGAGCTGGAGGCGGCGCTCCAGGACGTCCTCCGCCGCACCGAGCGGGCGTGCGCCGCGGGGCGGGCGGAGGTCGCCGTGCCGGCGGTCCGCGCGGCGGCGCAGGACGAGCCGGACCCCGCCGCCGCGCCGCGCCCGGACGGACGCCTGGCGCGGGCGCTGCACCGGCGCGCGGCCGACTCCCCCGCCGACCCCGAGACCGAGCGGCATGTCGCCGACTGCGTCGACTGCCTGCGCCGCGGCCGGGTGTCGCCCGCCGCGCTGCTGCGCCGGGCGCCGGCGCCGATCCTGCCGGCGGCGCTGCGGCACCGCGTCATGCACACCGCGACCGACCCCGAGCTGGCCGGGTACCGGGCCGACATCGCGGCGCGCGGCGGCGCGCTCACCCCGTCCGGCCTGCCCAGCCAGCCGGACGTGCCGTCGCCGTTCACCCGCCGGTGGCTGTTCACCGCGGGCGGCATGGCGGGCGCGCTGGTCGCCGCGCTCATCGCGGTGTTCGCGATGGGGCCCGGCATCGGCGGCGGCACGCTGTCCTGGCCGCCGTTCCGCACGCAGCCGCAGCCGTCCATCACCAAGGTGGCGCCTCCGGACGGCTCCGGCGGCGGAGGGCGCCCCTCCCAGGCGCCGGGCGGGGGGACGCAGAACCGTCCCGTCCAGCCGCCGTCGAGCCCGCCCGCGCCGCAGCAGGATCCGAAGCAGACCCAGGACCCGTCGGCGCCGCCGTCGCAGCCGGCCGACCCGCCCGCGCGGCCCGGCGTCCTCGTCGTGAGCCCCGCCGAGGTCGAGATGTACGGCACTAAGACCGCGCAGGTCAGCCTCACCGCGAGCGGCGGCCCGGTGACGTGGACGGCGATGACCTCGACGAGCCGGCTGATCCTCTCGGAGATGCAGGGCGGCATGTCCGAGGGCGGCACGATGAACCTGACGCTCACCCTCCGCACGGCGATCATCGGCCTGCCCGGTCAGGGCACGCTGACGTTCACCGACTCCGAGGGCGCGGCGCACCAGGTGAAGGTCGTCTGGGGCGCCACGCTGCTCTGACGGCTCAGCCGCCGGCCCGGCCGTCCTCCCCCAGGGCGTCCCGGATCGTGGCGAGGCGCTCGCCGAGCGCCTCCTGCACGCGGGCCTCCATCGCCCGCGCGATGAACGGCTCGACGACCATCTTCACCAGCGGCCGCATGCGGCGGACCACGGCGGCGACCTCGGCGACCTCGTCGCCTCCCGGGACGGGCTTCCCCTCCAGCCGGTCGAACACGTGCTCCTGGACGAGGTTGACGAACCGTCCGGCGATCACGTCGCAGTCGTCGCGGATCTCCGCGGCGATGTCGAGCACCGAGTCGAGCGGGATGCCGGCGGCGACCAGTTCGGCGCCCACGTGCAGCAGCCGCGGGCTCGGCACCCGGAACTTCTCCCCGTCGGGCTCGATCAGCCCCAACTCGACGGTGCGCTGCCGGACGCGGGCGATCTCGTCCTCGTCCAGCCCTGCGCCGAACTTCTCGACGAGCTCCTCATACGTGGTGGTGCCGGGGATCTCGTCCGACCAGGGGTCGGTCAGGACCTTCTCCAGGCCGAGCACCTCGCCGACGTCCTTGCCGGTCTCCCACGCCGAGATCAGGTCCTTGATGATCGCGAACGTGTAGCCGCGGCCGAGCAGCTGGCCGATCAGCCGGAGCCGCGCCAGGTGCGCGTCGCCGTACATCCCGACGCGGCCTTCGAGACGCGGCGGCGGGAGCAGCCCCCGGTCCTGGTAGGCGCGGATGTTCCGCACGGTGCTTCCGGCCAGCCGCGCCAGCTCGTCGATTCGGTACTCGGCCATATGGACGTGATCTTACTCCCGCACCCATTGTTACATTATTCGATGGCACATAGGGTTGCGGCCATGGCGGACGACATCGAGGAGACCCTCCTCGGCGGCCCCCTGCGCTACACGCGCAAGGAGGTCGAGACCCTCTCCGGCGTCCCGGACGACTACGCGCGCCGCATCTGGCAGGCCCTCGGCTTCCCGGCCCCGCCCGACGACGAGGTCGCGTTCACCGACGGCGACGTCGCCGCCCTCCGCGAGATCAAGGACCTGCTCGCCCACGACATGGTGGACGAGGAGATGGTCCTTGAGCTGGTCCGCGCCGTGGGCCAGACGATGGGGCGCCTCGCGAGCTGGCTCGGCGACGTGTGGCTGGCCCGGCTCGGCGAGCTCCGGTCCGCCGAACCGCTCACGTCCGACATGGTCACCGCCGCGCTCGCCGCCACCGAGGAGCTGCGCCCCGCGTTCGAACGCCTCCTCCTGCACGGCTGGCGCCGCCAGCTCACCGCCGCCGGCATGCGCGCCGCCGCCACCACGGAGGCCGCCCACTCCGATCCCGCCGCCGGTCTCGCCCACCTCGCCGTGGGCTTCGCCGACATCGTGTCCTTCACCCGGCTGAGCAGGCGCCTCGACAGCGACGCCCTGGCGGCGTTCATCGAACGCTTCGAAACGACCACCGGCGAGATCGTCGCCGAGGCCGGCGGCCGCATCGTCAAGACCCTGGGGGACGAGGTCCTCTTCGTCGCCCCGACCCCGTCCGCCGCCGCCGACATCGGGCTCAGCATCGCCGACCGCTTCAACCAGGCCCCGGACTTCCCGAAAGTCCGCGTTGGCCTCGCCTACGGCGAAGTGATCCAACGCCTGGGCGACGTCTTCGGCACCCCCGTGAACATGGCCGCCCGCCTGACGTCCACCGCATACCCGGGAACGGTCCTGGCAGGCCCCGCCCTGGCCGCAGCCCTCCCGCGCGACACCTACGAAGTCTCCTCCCTCCGCCCCCGCCCCCTGCAGGGCCTGGGCCGAGTGAAGCCCTACGTCCTACGCCGCCCCCGCCCCCGCCCCTGACCCCTCCCTGGGGTGAATGAGGTCCGATGTACGATCTGCTGGTTCGCGGGGGGACGGTGCTGGACGGCACCGGCGGGCCCGCACGCCGCGCGGATGTCGCCGTCTCCGCGGGACGGATCGTCGAGGTCGGGGGCATCGCGGGCGCGCGGGCGGTCAGGGAGATCGACGCCGCCGGCCGGTACGTCATGCCGGGCTTCATCGACACCCATGTGCACGGGGACGCGGCGGTGTTCGACCCGCGGGTGCAGCTCGCGGCGCTGCGGCAGGGCGTGACGACGTTCGTGCTGGGGCAGGACGGCGTGTCCTACGCGCCGGCCGGCGCGGAGACGTTGCGGTATGTCGAGCGGTATTTCGCACCGGTGAACGGCAGCCATCCGGGTTTGGACGGCGGGACGGTGCCGGTGGCGGAGCTGCTCGATACGTACGACCGGCGCGTTCCGCTCAACACCGTGTACCTGCTTCCGCACGGGACGATCCGCCACGGCGTCATGGGCACCGCGCGGCGGGCGCCGGACGCCGGTGAGCTGGCCGCGATGCTCGCGGAGGTCGAGCGGGGGCTGTCGGAAGGCGCCGCCGGCCTGTCGACCGGGTTGGAGTACGTGCCCGGCGCCTACGCGGACGCGCGGGAGATCGCCGCGCTGTGCGCGCCGGTCGGCGCGGCCGGGTTGCCCTATGTGACGCACATGCGGGGTTACGAGGCCGACGCCGTGCGGGCGATGGCCGAGGTGCTGGAGATCGCGCGGGCGGGGCGGGTGGCTCCGCACGTGTCGCACTACCACGGTCCCAAGGACGAGCTGGCCGGGCTCGTGGACGGGGCGCGGGCCGAGGGCGTCGATCTGACCTTCGACAGCTATCCCTACCTGCGCGGGTCCAGCACGTTGACGCTGGTCACGCTGCCCTCGTGGCTGCCGATCGCCGATCTCGACGCGACGCTCGACGCGCTCGCCCGGCGGGACGTCCGGGAGAGGCTAGAGGCCGAGTGGTTCGCGCACCGGGCCGAGGTGTGGCCTCGCGTCACGCTGTCGCACGTCCCGGCCGACGGGTTCCGGTGGGCGGAGGGCATGACGCTGCCGGACGCGGCGGCCCGCATGGGGAAGGGCCCCGGCGAGTTCTGCTGCGACCTGCTCGTCGCCACGCGGCTGGAGGCCGGGTGCGTGTTCATGCAGCCGCCGACCAACAGCGAGGAGTCGGTGCGGGCGCTGCTGCGGCATCCCGCGCAGATGGCCGGGTCGGACGCCGTCTACCAGGGCGGTCACCCCCATCCGCGCGGGTGGGGGGCGTTCGCGCGGCTGCTGGGGCGGCACGTCCGCGAGCTGGGCGACTGGACGTGGGAGCAGGCCGCCGTCCACCTGGCCGGGCGCGCCGCCGACCGGTTCCGCCTGCGCGACCGGGGCCGCATTGAGGCGGGACGCGCCGCCGACCTCGTCGTCCTCGACCCCGCGACCGTCACCGACCGCTCCACCTACGAGAATCCCCGCGTTCTCGCCGAGGGGGTCGAGCACGTCGTCGTCAACGGCGTCCCGGTCCTGGACGACGGCGTCCTCCGGCAGGCGAATCCGGGACGGGTCCTGAGGCCGGCCTGACGCCCCGGCTCCCGCACCGGTGGGGCGCCTCGCGGATTGAGACCGGCGGTACCGGGCCATCAGTAGGTCAGGGAGGTCGGCCCGATGGTGGAGTGGACCTGCCCGGACATCTCGCGCGCGCCGGGGTCGTCCCGGCCGCGCCGCCGCACCGAAGGAGGGAACCAGCCGTGAGCCTCGCCGTTCCGGACGAGCACGTCGACTGGCGGACGAAGGGCCTGTGGCAGCCCGCGCCCGTCTCGCTGCGGGAGTTCGCCGCCGCCCGGCACCCGCTGTTCGGCGGCCCGTTCACCTGGCCGGTCATGGTGGCGCGGCGCACGGCGCTTGAGCACAACATCGCCGCGCTCGCCGGCTTCTGCGCCGAGCACGGGCTGGCGTTCGCGCCGCACGGCAAGACGACCATGGCGCCGTCGCTGTTCCGGGCGCAGCTCGACGCGGGCGCCTGGGGCATCACCGCGGCGACCGCGAACCAGGTGCTCGCCTACCGGATGCTCGGCGTCCCCCGCATCCTGCTCGCCAACGAGCTGCTCGACCCGACCGCGCTGCGCTGGCTGGGCGGCGAGGTCGACAAGGGCATGGACTTCCTGCTCTACGCGGACTCCCCCGAGGGCGTCGCCGCGATCTCCGCGGCGGCCGGGGAACGCCCGTTCAGGGTGCTCGTCGAGCTGGGGCACGCGGGAGGACGCACCGGCTGCCGCACCATCGAGCAGCTCACCGGGGTCGCCCGCGCCGTCACCGCCGCGCCCGGCACCGAGCTGGCCGGGGTCGCCGGATACGAGGGCGGGCTGCCGGACGTCCCGTCCGCCGCCGCCTACCTGCAGGCGCTGCGGGACGCGACCATCGCGCTGTCCCCGCTGCTGCCGCGCGAGGTGGTCGTCACGGCGGGCGGCAGCGCCTACTTCGACCAGGTCGCCGAACGGCTCGCCGGCGACTGGCTGCCCGGCCACGACCTCACCGTGGTGCTGCGGAGCGGCGCCTACGTCTCCCACGACGACGGCCTCTACACGGAGAAGACCCCGTTCAACCGGGTCCCCGGGTCGCTGGACGCGGCGCTGGAGATCTGGGCGCAGGTCACGTCCGTCCCCGAACCCGGTCTCGCGATCGTCGGGATGGGCAAGCGGGAGGCGCCCTACGACGCGGGCCTGCCGGTCCCGCTGCGCGTCCGCCGCCCGGACGGCACGGTGCTGCCCGCCGAGGGGCTCCGCGTCACCGGCACCAACGACCACCACGCCTACCTGGCCGTGGACGGGCCGGCTCCCCGCCCCGGCGACCTGGTCTGCTTCGGCATCTCGCACCCGTGCACGGCCTTCGACAAGTGGCAGGTCATCCCGGTCGTGGACGACGACCACACCGTGACCGACCTGATCCGCACGTACTTCTGAGAGGACGACCATGATCCCCCGCTCGACGCCGGGAGGCGCGCCGCGGGCGATCAGCCCGTAGACCTCGGTGGCGGCGCTTCCCGCGA
>NZ_JBIQHY010000182.1:0-9411 GCF_044508335.1 Actinomadura sp. | reverse complement strand
ACTCATCACTCGCGCCGATAGCCCGTCGCCTCGACCGGAAAACAGCAGAAATGGGAGGTGGGTTTCTCGCCCCCGGCGCTGCCGGTTGCGATGCGTGAGTGAAGCGCTCGGAAACTATCTGCGTTTTCCGCATATCGGCAATTAGTCGAGTAGAATAAAAGTATCCGGCAAACGGCGACATCCTGTTCTGAGGGTTGATCTGCCACGCCGGCCGCCCCCTGAGAGGGGGAGTCATGCAGATCTCGCACAGGCCGCACATCAACGGGCGCGCTGGGCAGACCGGTTCAGCGTCCCGGCTCAACCCACCTGACCCCGGAGTCCTCCCCGATCGGCGCGAGCCGACGCCCGCGCAGCGGACGGTGACGGCGGTCCGCACCAGCGTGGTGTGGTCAGAGCTGTGGGCCGTCGCGGCCATCTCGGTCCTCTTCATGGTGCTCGTGGTGAGCAACACCGGCGATGTGCGGGTCTCGTTCGCCGGGCTGAGCGGCGCCCTGCCGCTGGCGATCGTGCTCATGGCCGCCATGGCCGCCGGGATCGCGATCACCCTGATCCTGGGAGCCGCCCGCCTCACGCAACTGCGCCCGCTGACCCGCAAGCGCCTCCGCTGAGCACCCCCAGCCGCCGCACCGATCCGAAACCGAGGAAGGCGCCCGCCATGTGGACCACCGCCGAACGCCGCACCACGATCAGCTTGTCACCGCCCTCGACGCCGCGGCTGCTGCTGCGCCCCTCGGCCCCTCCCGGCTCGGCGCGGACTGTGCTGGACGGCGGCTGGTGGCCCCGGTCGGCCGACCCGGTCGCGGAACTGCCGGGCCTGATCCTGGCACTGCAGGACCACGGCCCCATCGACGACCACCGCCCCATCACTCACGTCCTACTCCGGGCGGACGACTGGGACAGCCGTCCCCGCCGGTTGCGCATCGACGGCCCGGCCGACACCCGGGTGGTGCGGCTGAGCTGGTTCGACTCCCTGCCCTCGGGGCTGCTGACCGCGATCCACGCCGACGGCCGGCGCGTGGACCTGTTCACCGTCCCGGCCGCCACGCCCCGGGACGAGGCCGAGGCGTCGATGGAGTTGGCGTCCGACCCTCACAACGTCCTGCACACCCCTGACCTGCTGGCCGCCCTCGCCTCACCACCCGGCCGGGCGAACCGCCGGGCCGGCCCCCCGGACGGCTCGGAGTGCGCCTGGGAGTCCGAGGGCGGGCGGCTCCGAGAACAGTCCGCGGCACCTTGATCCGGCCCGCTGCCCCGGGCCGCCCGGCACTATGGACCATCTGCGATCGGAGATCGCCATGACCGCTCTCATCACCATCCCGCGTCCTGCCCGAGCTCTGGCCCGGGCCCCCGATGAGGTGAGGACGCCCGCCTGCCAGCGCCCCGGCCACACCATCGTCGCGTTGTCGGGCGCCCTGGACGGCGCCGCGGCTCCAGCGTTGCGCGAGCACCTGATCGGCGCGTTGCGGCGCAGCGGCCGCCTGCTGATCCTCGACCTGGGGGAGGTGGCGTCCGCCGACGCGGCCGGATTGGCCGTACTGGTCGGCATCCGGCGCCGCGCCGCCGTACTCGGCATCACCCTCCGGCTCGCCGCCCCCCGCCCTCAGGTCGCCGCGCTGCTCCGCGCCACCGCGCTCGACCGCGCGCTCGCCGTCTACCCCGATCCGGATTCGCCCTCGGAAGCGCCTGCCCGATGACCATGAAGGACGAATATCTGCGGCTGATGAGGGGTCTCGTCGGCGGCATGGCCATTGCGGTCGCCCTCGTCTGCGCGCTCATCGCGGCGGTCGCCTTCCTCTCCTGACGTGGCCGAGGGCAAGGAACCCACATCGTGCTGGGCGCTCGGTCGACCCGGCCGGCCCGGGATCTTTCGGTCACAAGAGTGGTCGGGTGAGGTGGTCTGCGGTTCCGCCGCGCCATTCGATGAGGAAGAGGGTGGCGTCGTCGCTGGTGATCCCGCCTCGTTCGCGCATGAGGGTGTGGGAGAGGTCGCGCACCATCTGCTGGACGCTCGCGCTGGCGGGTCCGACGCGTTCGATGGTGGCGATCAGGCGGGCCTCGCCGAACAGTGTCCCGCCGGTGGTGTGCTCTTCGACGAGGCCGTCGGTGTAGGCCAGGATGCGGTCGCCGCGGCGCAGTTGCCGGGTGTTGATCTGGGGTTTCGAGCCGCCGAAGCCGACGGGCAGGGTGCCGGGGCCTTCCAGGGCGCCGATGACGCGGTGGTCGCGGATCAGCATCGGGGCGGGGTGGCCGGCGTTGACCCATTCCAGGTGGCCGGTGCCGATGTCGAGGCGCATCATCTGCGCGGTGACGAAGTGGTCGGGGCCGAACTGGTCGTCGATGGCGGTGTCCATGAATGCGTACAGTTCGGCGAGGCCGGGCTGGGCGCGTCTGGCGTGCCGGTAGGCGCCCACGGCAACGGTGGCCAGCACCGCGGCGTTGAGGCCGTGGCCCATCGCGTCGATCATGGCCAGGTGCAGGACGTTGTCGTTGAGGGCGTAGTCGAGGCTGTCGCCGGCGACGTCGTAGGCGGGTTCCAGGATTCCGGCGACGGCGACCTGCGGCGTGGTCATGGTGAGTGGGGGCAGCAGCGACCACTGGATCTCCGCGGACACGCTCATCGGCTTGCGTCGTCGCGCCCGCAGGAACTGGTCGGTGTAGTTGTTCTTGGTGACCAGCATGTCGGCGACCAGGCCCGCGAGTCGCCGCAGCAGCCGACGGTCGTCGTCGTCGACGCCGTCGAGGGTCAGGGCCATCACGCCGATCTCGTCGCTGCCGTCCAGCAGCGGCAGGAACATCCGCACTCCGTCGTCCTGCGGCTGCTCGACGGTGGTCTCCGACAGGAACGCGCGCCCGGCCGCAGACCCCTCCAGCGGCAGCGGTTCGCCGTCGGTGAGGCCCCTGCCCGGCAGCGGCACCAGACAGAGCTGGGCGTAGTCCTGCAGCAGGATCGAGACGTCCCGGCCGCCGATCGCGCGTATCTCCTCGGCAACCAGGGGGGCGATGAGCTGCGGCGGCATCTCGTGCGCCCGGTCCAGCAACTGGCCCAGCAGCCGCTCGCCGAAGCCTTCGCTGCGGTCGACCGCGTCCCCGGGCCCGCTCAGTTCCCCCACAGCCGTCTATGTGCCCTCCGACACCGGTGGTAACTCCAAGTGCCTGACAATGTGCAGAGTGGTGAGGGGCCGGGCGGCCGCGCGATCGTGGCGGGAGGGGCGTCAGCCTGTGACGACGTGATCCCGGGCCCTTTATGGTGGGTGGTAAGGGGCTGGCGGACAGCCTGAGCCGAGGAGATGGGGCCGGTGAGCGGGACGATGCACCAGGTCTGGATCGAGGCCGGCGGGGGGCATGACATGGTCCGCGCCGATGCGATCGTGATGCTCCGGCTGGACGGGACCGGACGGCTGACCGCGCAGCTGCGCGACGACGCCAAGGTCAGTGTGACCCTGCTGGAGGGCTCGTCCGACGCCCGCCCGCCCGACGACTTCCACCGCCGGCTGATCCAGACCGTCGCCCAGCTCGCCGACTCCAGCGGCGGGCAACTCGTCCGCCCGCGATATGAAGGAGGCGTCTGGAGCTGGACCAGCGAACCCCTCTAGGGGCATGCCGCGCGGGCACCGGTTCGCCGGCCTGGACGCCGTCCCGGTCGATGCCCTCGTCCGCGAGCCGCCGCTGCCGGCCGAGGAGATGACGGCTCCGGAGTTCAACCAGTCCACCGTCGGGATATGCCGCGCCGCCGGCTTCACAGCCACAGTGCACCAGGGCACGGCGGGGGAGGGCGGAGTCCGGTGATCGGCGGCTCGCCGTTCTGAGCACGCTGCGCGCAGACGTCCTCGCGCTCGGCGGAGGAAGCTGCGTCAGGAGGACGGCGCCTGGGAATCCACGGCACGGTACCTGGTGCTTCTTGAGTTCAGAACGGGAAAGCGCCCCAAGGCGCCGGTGTGGAGCACGCGTCACCGCGTGGCAGACCGGCTCTGAGCGGGAACCGGCGGCGCGGCTGGAACGTTCCACTCGGTGGCTTCCGGGGGCGGCGAACGCGGGGAGGTGTGCGGGGCTATGCGGCTGGGTCTCGACCTGGCAGCGGCGTCGCTGATCGTCCGGGGAGAGCCGCGTGAAGATCACCTACCGGGAGATCGAGGACGGGGACCCCGAGTCCGACGCGGGCGAAGACGTGATTCCGGTCGATTCCGGGCCGGACCCCGTGCTCGAAGCCCATCGCGGGCGGCAGGACGAGGCCCGGGCCGGGTTTCCGCCTGGTCGTGTCATCTTCGCGCGGGTGGGGGGCGGAGGGCGATGATGGGTGCGCACGGGCTGTTTGGCCGGGTGGTTGTGCGTCGGTCTTCGGCGAGTTGGACCAGGCGGGCGGCGGTGTCGGCGAACAGCAGTAGTTGGCGGGCGGTGGAGGGGCTGAACGGTTCGGCGTTCGGCCGCGCGAGGACGGCGAGGACCCCGTGGGTGGCTTCGCCGTTGTCGAGCGGCAGGATCAGGATCGGCCCGGCCGGTAGGGCGCTGAGCGTCTGATCGGTGACGATTCGCGCCGACAGGGCCCGGCGGGAGCTGAACGCCCGGCCGAGCATGGAGCGCCCGCGCCGGACCGTCAGCCCGCGTATCCGGTCGCTGCCGACACCGACCGCGACATCGATCCGCAGGGTGTGGGCCTCTTCGGCCGGCAGGGCGATGAATGCCAGTGGAACGCCTGCCATGGAACGGGCCCGCTCGGCCACGAGTTTCAGCAGGCTGGGCAGGGCGGTCCCGTTCAGGACCGCCGCCATCAGGTCGAACGAGGCGGTCAGCCGCCGCCGGTCGGCTGCGCCCCGGGACATGCCCGCTGGGCCCCAGACGGTCGCCGGTAGTTCGTCGCCGGTCATGTCGTCATCCCGCTCTCTTCGCTGGCCGGGCCTTGATGTCGCGGGCCGCAGATTCGCACTGGCCGCGGCCCGGTTCGGTGCGTGCGGGCGCCTGCGTCCGGTCAGGCCGCGGTCGACCGGATGTCCGGGGTCGCGTCCTGGGCGTCGGTGGCGGAGGAACCGACCATGAATACGCGGTGCAGTCCGGTGGCCCGCAGCAGATCGGCCGGCTGTGGGCGGGGGCGGGCGAGGGTCAAGGCGGTGCCGGTCGCTTCGGCCCGGCGGCGTGCACCGACGAGCATCGCCAGTCCGGACGCGTCGCAGGACGTCACGTCCGACAGGTCGACGGTCACGTGCGCGCCGCAGTCCCGCAGCGCGGCGTACAGGCGTACACGCAGGAACGGGGTCGAGGTCGCGTCGAGTTCGCCGCTTATGGCGATGACGGTGCGCTCGTTGAGCCGTTCAAGGGTCAGGTCGACGGGTTCGGCGGAGTGGTCGGCCGTTTGGACGAGGTGGTGTTGCGGCGTCATGGCGCCGGACCTGTCTGGGCTGAAGCGCCCGAGTATGGAGAAACCAGGGGATGCGGGCTTGGCCGCCCGCATCGAGAAGACCCTCGTCACCGTGAGTCTACGCGCTTGCCTTGCCATCGCGCTGTGTGTGAGGCTCCGACTGACCCCGGCTTCAGAGACGAGCCTGGACGCTCGAGGACTCCTCTGGGCGCTCCTGATCCGCGCCCGGGGCGAGAACGATGAAAGGCGCAGGGACGGCGTATCGCTCTGAAGCGCCGGCTTCGGCCGGCCTGAATTGCCCGCCGATGAGTGCGGCCGCGGGCGGGTCGCGTCCGTTGGACGGGGGCGGGTCAGCGATGCCGGGCGTCCCGGCCGGGCTCGTCCGGGACGCCCGGATCCCGGTGGGCGGATCCGATGGACGGCTCGCGCGTGGAGTGTCCGGGATGTGCCGAGGGGAATGGGTCTGGTGTCCGATCGGGGGGATGAGCATGACTGGGCAGGTGGACGATCGGCCGGGCGCCATTCATGACCGCTTGGTGGAGGCGATGAACTCCGGGGTCCTGGCGACCGACGAGCGCGGCCGGATCACGGCGTGGAACCCGCGCGCCCGGGAACTGCTCGGCTACACACGCGACGAAGTGCTGGGCAGGCCGATGCACCGGCTTCTGCACCGGGACGCCGACGGGCACGTCCCTCCCGAACGGGACTGCCGCCTCATGCGCGGGTTGCGCACCGGCGTTCCCGATCAGGGGGACGGCCACCTGTTCGCCCACCGGGACGGGCGGCTGATGATGTGCTCGTGGTCGTCGGCGCCGATCTACATCGGGGACCCGGGCCGGACCGGGCCTGCGGACGGGGCGGTGGGCGGGCTGGTCATCGTGTTCCAGGACGCCGCCGACCGGGTCGAGATCGAGCGCGAGCGGCGCGAGCAGATGGCCCGGGTGCAGCGGGCTAATTCCCGGTTGCGGCTGGTCGCCGAGATCACGACGGTGCTGTCGTCCACACTGAACGAGCAGGAGGCACTGCGGCGGCTGGTCCGGCTCGTGGTCCCCCATCTGGGGGACTGGGCCGAGGTCGATCTGCTGGTTCGCGACGGCCGCGTGGAGCGGGTGGCCGCGACGCACCACGAACTGTCCGCCGCCGACATCGCCGGGCTTGAAGGGCCGCTTCCGCCGCTCCCGCGCGTGCCGCGGGGACCGCTGGCCCAGGTGCTGCGGGGTGGCGCGGCGGTCGTGGTCGGCGGCGATGCCGACGTGCGCGCCGACGAACCGCTGGACGCCGCCCAGCGCGAACTCTTCCAGGTCATGGACGCCCAGAGCGCGATCATCGCCCCGCTGGCCGCCCGAGGTGAGACCTACGGCGCGCTGACACTGGGCTACTCCCGCCCAGGGCACGGCTACGGGCCGGACGACCGCCTCGTCGTCGAGGACGTCGCGCGCCGGACCGGCCTGGTCCTGGCCAACGCCCGCCTGTACGCCGGGCAGCGCAACACCGCTGAGGCGATGCAGCGCAACCTCCTCACCCCTCTGCCGCAGCCGGGCGAGTTGCGGCTGGAGGCCCGGTATGTGCCTGCGGCCCGAGTCAGCTGGGTGGGCGGCGACTGGTACGACGCATTCACGCTGCCCGGTGGCGCCCTCGGAGTGGTCATCGGGGACATCGTGGGCCACGACCTGCAGGCCGCGGCGCGCATGGCCCAGGTCCGCAACATGCTCCGGGCCCTTGCCTGGGACACGACCGCGCCGCCCAGCACCGTGCTGGCCCGCTTGGACGGCGTCATGGCCGGCGTCAGCGACGCCGACCTGGCCACCGGCGTGTTCGGCCGCGTCGAAGAGGCCACCGGCGGGCGGTGGCGGCTGCGCTGGTGCAACGCCGGCCATCCACCGCCGCTCCTGATCACCGATGACGGCGGCACGCATTTCCTGGACGAGCACGGAATGCTCCTGGGCGACCCCGACCTCACCGGGACTCGTCCCGACGGCGCTCGTGTCCTTCCGCCCCTGTCCACACTGCTGCTCTACACCGACGGCCTCATCGAGACCCGCGACACCGACCTGTCCGACCGCCTCACCAGCCTCCGCCGCCACGGTTCCCACCTGGCCCAGCTTCCCCTGCCCGACCTGTGCGACCGGCTCCTGGAGCGCATAGAGCCCAGCGGCGAGGACGACGTCGCGCTCCTCGCCCTCCGCATCCCCGGCTGACGGCCGCGGGCACGTGTACGCCGCTACCGGGCCGCAGGGCCAGAAGCCGGGGCCGCGGAACGGTCGGGCGATGGGGCGTCGTGGGAGCGGCGGCTCAGGGGCGGGCGGTGGAAATGTCGCAGGAGGCCAGGATCTCCTCCGGCAGTGCGAAGCCCGCCCCGGCGGCCGCCCTGGCCAGAGCCGCCTGCGCCGAGGCCGGGTGCGTCTCGGGCGGCACGACCAGAAGCAGGAGCGGCTCCGCGCGGCCGCAGGCGACCGCGACCATGTGGTCGAGGCGGGGGAGCCGGCCCACTCCGATCTCCCGGCCCAGGACGGCGATGCTAAGCGGCACGCGGTCCCAGTCGCCCGAGTCGATGATCAAGCGGCTGGCGGTCATGCCCGGCCGCCCGGCCAGGGTGGTCACCAGTGCGGTGAGTTCGACCGCGGCGTCGCGGGACCTGGGCCACCAGCCGCCGTCCATGACCCCGCGTCCGGCGCCGCCCGGCGTCAGCCGCAACCGCGGCGCCGCCGGAGATGGAAGCAGGGGCGCCGGGGGCGCGGCGGTGGGGTCCGCGAGGGGGACGCTGTGGGCCATGTCGGAGGCCCCAATCTCGGCCTGTCGATGGCCGGGCAGTACATCACCGAGGACGGCGCCGGCAATGCGGCCTGCGCACGAGATGCCCTCGGCAAGTACCACACTACGTCGCCGGGAGCCCTCAGCGGGGTCAAGAGCGTTCGGCCATTACCGGAGGTGAATCACCGCGACGCGCGTAGACTGCGGTCATCCGGCCAATGACGTCGTCCCGCCCGGCTGACTCGCCATACCGGCTCTTGCAGGGAACGCCGTGCCCCTTCCGGAACCCGCCCGCCGCGACCGCGCTCTGCGACCGTCTCCCATGAGCCCTGCCGGACCTGTGGCGATCATCGCTGTGGGCGGTCATCGTCCTCACGGTGTTGTGGAAGACCGCCACGCCGCTGATGGCCGTCATCATGGCCGCGGCCGCTCTGCTCGCCGGAGTGATCCTGCTCGTCCTGATGTACGGGACCAAGCCACGCCGACGCCGTGAAGGCGCCCGTTCGCCGGAACTGTGGCGGCGTCGCCGATGCTGAGACTCCGCCGCATCCGGCGGAGGTGAAGACCGCACAGCCGCCGCGGTGACGTCCGGCACCGGCAGTGCGGCCCAGGCTGCAGCCCGGTAGCGGTCGCGCCGCATTCCGGATCATCTGACGTGCAACGTGGGTGGTGCTGCTCAGCGAAGACCAACATAAGTACAGTAAACGGCAATTGTAATTTGCCGCCTTCTGTCCGGAAAGTCGGCAAATTGTGAGTATCATGTAGATACCTGATAAACGGGGGCATTGTTTCTATGTGGCTCAAGTAGCCGGTCGCCTTGAGAACCACTTCTGCCGCATCTGTTGGGGTAGCGAAGCATCAGGTCGGCCCCGTCCCCGCCGACAACGCACCGGGGGACGCCGTCCGCGCCTCCCGGGAGAGGGGCGCAGACCTATGCGGACCACTGCCGAACGAAGAACGACCATCAGCTTCTCTCCGTCCATGCCTCCTCGGCTGGCGATGCGGCCGCCGGCCCCGACCGCCCAGGCTGATCCGATGCAAGACGGGCGCACGCTGCTGGACGGTGTCTGGTGGCCCCGCTCGGCCGATCCGGCCATGGAGTTGCCCGGGCTGGTCCTGGCACTGCAAGCGCAGGGTCCGTCCGACGAGCATCGCCCCATCGTCCACATCATGCTGCGCGCGACCGACTGGGCCGCCCATCCGCGCCGGCTGCGCGTCGACGGCCCAGAGGACACCAGGGAGGTGCTGCTCAGCTGGTTCGGCAACCTTCCCGCCGGACTGCTCACCGCGATCTATGCCGACGGCCGTCG
>NZ_JBIQHY010000047.1:32357-45300 GCF_044508335.1 Actinomadura sp. | reverse complement strand
TCAGCGTCCGCTCGAACTGGCCCATGTTCTCGGTGTTGATCCGGAAGTAGGCCTGGAGCGGGATCTCCACGTGCACGCCCGGCGGGACGTACACGAACGAGCCGCCCGACCACACGGTGGTGTTCAGCGCGGCGAACTTGTTGTCGCCGACCGGGATCACCGAGCCGAAGTACTCCTGGAAGATCTCCGGGTGCTCGCGCAGGCCGGTGTCGGTGTCGACGAAGATGACGCCCTTCTCCTCAAGGTCCTCGCGGATCTTGTGGTAGACGACCTCCGACTCGTACTGCGCGGCGACGCCCGCGATGAGGCGCTGCTTCTCCGCCTCGGGGATGCCGAGCTTGTCGTAGGTGTTCTTGATGTCCTCCGGGAGCTCCTCCCAGGAGGACGCCTGCTGCTCGGTGGAGCGCACGAAGTACTTGATGTTGTCGAAGTCGATGTCCGAGAGGTCGGAGCCCCAGGTGGGCATCGGCTTCTTGTTGAACAGCCGCAGCCCCTTGAGGCGCAGGTCGAGCATCCATTCGGGCTCGTTCTTCTTGGCCGAGATGTCGCGGACGACGTCCTCGTTCAGGCCGCGGCGGGCCGAGGCGCCGGCCTCGTCGGGGTCGGCCCAGCCGAACTTGTACCTGTCGAGCCCCTCGAGCTCAGGGTGGGCTGCCGTAGTCATAGGGAGGTCCCTCCGGACTCCTCGTCACTGATCTGTGTGTGTTCGGGGGGATCCCCCGGGTCCCCCGCGTCCCCGCCGGGGGCGACGCTCGCGGCGGGATCGCCGGCCCCGTCGCTCCCGCACAGGGAGCGCGGGCTGACGTGGGTGGTGCAGATCCCGTCGCCGTGGGCGATCGTGGCCAGCCGCTGCACCGGGGTGCCTAGCAGCCGGCTGAACGCCTCGGTCTCGGCCTCGCACAGCTGCGGGAACTCCGCGGCGACGTGCGCGACCGGGCAGTGGTGCTGGCACAGCTGCTCGCCGCCGCCCGGCTGGGGGGCCTTCGCGGCGGCGGCCGCGTAGCCGTCGCCCGACAGGGCCTCGGCGAGCGTGCGGACCCGCTGCTGGGGCGGCGCCTCCTGCACCACGGGCCGGTACCGCTCCTCCAGGTCGGCGATCTGCCGCCGGGCGAACTCGGCGACGGCGCGGTCGCCGGCCTTCTCGGCCAGGAACCGCAGCGCGCTGCTCGCCAGGTCGTCGTAGGCGTGCACGAACGCGCTGCGCCCGGCGTCGGTGATGGCGAACCACTTGGCGGGGCGCCCCCGGCCGCGCCGGGTCTGCGGCACCCGCGCCTTGCGGACCTCGATCATGCCCTCGGCCAGCAGCGCGTCCAGGTGCCGGCGGATCGCGGCCGGCGTGAGGCCGACGCGTTCGCCCAGCGTGGACGCCGTGACCGGGCCGTGCTCGAGGATCAGCCGGGCCACCCGCGCGCGCGTGTCGCGCTCGGTGTGACCGGGAGCGGACGGCGCGCCGGACGGCCGCGCGGCGGCGGCCCCGGTGGTCGTCTGATCCTCGCTCACGTATTTCACAACATCAGTGTGCCGTAATTCCTTCCCGCAAAACACCGGAACGCCGATGTCGTAGCTCACGCAGGTAAGGCTTACCTAACCTGGGCTTTCTCTCCCACGGTCGGCGCGGCCGCCCCGCGCGGCAGCAGCAGCACCGGGCACGGCGCGGCACGGACGATCTTGCCGGAGGTCTCCCCGAGGAAGACCTTGCGCAGCGGCCCCTCGCGGCTCGACAGGCAGGCGAGGACCTCGCCGTGCAGCATATCGACGGTGCCGAGCGTCTTGGCGATGTCGGTCCCGACGGCGGTGAGCCGCTCCACCGGCGTCCCGCCGCCGAACATCCCGGCGGCGTAGCGCAGGTCCTCCTCCGCCTGGGCGAGCTGGCGGTCCAGCACGCCGCCCGGGGCGCGGAACTTCGCCGCCAGGCCGGGCGGGCGCAGCACGAGGGTGAGCAGCCGCAGCTCCACGCCGAGCCGGTCGGCGAGCGCGGCGGCCGCCGTGAGCGGCCCTTCGCCGTCCCGGTGCCGCCAGTACGCGACCGTCATCCGCGCGAACCGCTTCGGCGGGTGCGCCGCGTACCCGCGCGGGGCCAGCATCACCGGGACGGGCGAGCCGTGCAGCAGCTGGTCGGCGGTGCTGCCGATCGCGACCCGCCCGCGCCGCCCGCGCGGCGCGGAACCGGCGACGATCAGGCCGGCGCCCGCCTCCGCGGCCACCTGGAGGAGGCCGCGCCCGCTGCTGCGGTGCGCGTGGACCCGCAGGTCGACGGCGCGCTCCGGCACGCCCAGCTCCCCGAGCCGGGCGGCGGCCCGGCGGAGCGCCTCGTCGGCCTGGCCCCTGAGGTAGGCGACCCATTCGGCGTCCACCGCGCCGGGGCCGGGGGTGGGCCAGGGCGGCGGATGGACGTGGGCGGCCGTCAGCGGCGCGTCCATCGTGCGGGCGAGCAGGGCGGCCAGCGCGAGCGCGTCGTCGCCGCGCTCGTCGGGCGAATAGCCGACCAGCACGCGCGGCGCGCCGGTGTCGTTCCCGTTCACGGCGTTCGTGGCGTTCGTGGCGTTCGTGGCGTTCGAGGCGTTCACGCCGTCCCCCTTCCCGCGGATTCGCCCGCCAGGCGCGAATGGCGGCGGCCGTACAGGAAGTAGGCGGCCAGCCCCACGGCGCACCACAGCGCGAACACCGCCCAGGTGACGCCGCCGAGGCCGACCATCAGATACACGCAGAACGCGACGCCGAGCAGCGGCGTGACCGGGAAGAGCGGGGTGCGGAAGCTGCGCGGCAGGTCGGGCCGGGTCCGGCGCAGCACGATCACGCCGACGCTGACCAGCGCGAACGCGAACAGCGTCCCGATGCTGGTGGCGTCCACGAGCCGGCCGAGCGGGATCACCGCGGCGAGCAGCCCGATGAACACCGCCACGATGACGGTGTTGGCGACGGGCACGCGGCGGCTGGGGCTGACCCTCTGGAAGACGTCCGGGACGAGCCCGTCCCGCGACATCGCGAACAGGATGCGGGTCTGCCCGTACATGACGGTGAGGACGACGCTGGCGATGGCGATGACGGCGCCGAGGGCGAGGACCATCGACGGCCACGACTGCCCGGTCGCCACGTCCAGCACCTCCGCCAGGGACGCCTCCGAGCCGCTGATGTCGAACCTCTCCCAGTGCATCGCGGCGACGGCGGCGAGCCCGACCAGCACGTAGAGGACGGTGACGATGGCGAGCGACAGCACGATCGCGAGCGGCAGGTCGCGGCGCGGGTTCCTGGCCTCCTCGCCCGCGGTGGAGGCGGCGTCGAAGCCGATGTAGGAGAAGAACACCTTGCCGCCGGCGGCGCTGATGCCGGCCCAGCCCATCGGCGCGAACCCGCTGAGGTTGCCGGCCTTGAACGCGGTGAAGGCGACCGCGCAGAAGAACAGCAGCACGCCGATCTTGAGGAACACCATGATCGTGTTGGCGGTGGCGCTCTCCGACGTGCCGCGCAGCAGGAGCAGCGTGGCGATCAGCACCACGACCACGGCCGGGATGTTGACCAGGCCGCCGTCGCCGGGCGGGTTGCTGAGCGCCTCCGGGATCACGAACCCGAACGCGGAGTCGAAGAACGCGTTGAGGTAGGAGCCCCAGCCGACCGCGACGGCCGACACCGAGACCGCGTACTCCAGCAGCAGGCACCAGCCGCAGACCCAGGCGACCAGCTCGCCGAGCGTCGCGTAGGCGTAGGAGTACGACGAGCCCGACACCGGGATCGTCCCGGCCAGCTCCGCGTACGACAGCGCCGAGAACAGCGCGGTGACGGCGGCGAGGACGAACGACAGCACGACCGCCGGGCCGGCCAGCGGCACCGCCTCGCCGAGCACGACGAAGATGCCGGTGCCGAGGGTCGCGCCGACGCTGAAGAAGGTGAGCTGCAGCAGGCTCATCGAGCGCTTCAGCTCGCCGCCCTCGCCGCGCCCGCCCTCGGCGACGATCCGGTCGACCGGCTTGGTGCGCAGCAGGCTGCGGGCGAAGCCCCCCGGCGCCGTCCCCGTGGTCACAGGGTGCTCTCCAGCGGCCAGGTGGCGTTGGGGGTGACGATCGTCCCCGCGGTGCCCGCCAGGATCTCCACGCACTGGTCGAGCAGCCCGATCGCGGCCATGTCGCCGGTCCGCTCGACGAAGCTCGCCGCCGCCTCGGCCTTGGGGCCCATCGAGCCGGCGGGGAAGTCCTCGGCGCGCAGCTCGTGCGGCGTCGTGTGGACGATCTCCTCCTGCTCGGGCGTGCCGAAGTTCCGCATCACCCGCGGCACGTCGGTGAGGATGAGCAGCGCGTCCGCGTCCATGCTCTCGGCCAGGACGGAGGCGGTGAGGTCCTTGTCGATCACCGCCTCGACGCCCTGCAGCCGGCCGACGTCGTTGCGGAACACCGGGATGCCGCCGCCGCCCGCGCAGACCACGACCGTCCCGAGCCGCACCAGCTCCCTGATCAGCCGCGTCTCGATCACCCGCTGCGGGCGCGGGGACGGCACGACGCGGCGCCACTTGTCCCCGTCCGGGCGGATCGTCCAGCCGTACTCGGCGGCCAGCTTCTCCGCGTCCTCCCGGTCGTAGACCTGGCCGACGAACTTGGCCGGGTTCTCGAACGCCGGGTCCACCGCCGACACCAGCGTCTGGTTGATCATCGCCATGACCTGGCGGCCGGGCAGCGCGTTCTGCAGCGCCTGCAGCATCCAGTAGCCGATCATGCCCTGGGTCTCCGCGCCGATCGTGTCGAGCGGGTAGGGCCGGGTCAGGTTCGGGTCGTTGACGCTCTCCAGCGACAGCACCCCGACCTGCGGGCCGTTGCCGTGCGTGATGATCAGCTCGTGCTCCTCGGCGAGCGGCGCGAGCGAGCGCACCGCCCGGTCCACGTTCGCCCGCTGCGGCCGGGCGTCGGGGATCTCGCCCCGTTTGACCAGCGCGTTCCCCCCGAGCGCGACGACGACGCGCATCCGCTCCCCCTCACCCGCCCGGCCGGCCGAGCGTCGCGACCATGACCGCCTTGATCGTGTGCATCCTGTTCTCGGCCTCGTCGAAGACGATGGAGGCGGCCGACTCGAACACCTCGTCGGTGACCTCCAGCGCCTCCAGGCCGGTCTTGCGGTAGATCTCTTCCCCCACCGCGGTCTCCCTGTTGTGGAATGCGGGGAGACAATGCATGAACTTGACGTCCGGGTTGCCGGAGGCCCGCATGACCCCGGCGTTCACCTGGTAGGGCTTGAGCAGCGCTATGCGCTCGTCCCACACCTCCTTGGGCTCGCCCATCGACACCCACACGTCGGTCATGACGAAGTCGGCGCCCCGCACGGCCTCGGCGACGTCCTCGGTGAGCGCGATGTCCGCGCCGGTCGCGGCCGCCGCCTTCCTGGACGGCCGGACGACCGCCTCGTCGTCCGGCCACAGCGACCGCGGCGCGGCGATCCGCACGCTCATGCCGAGCAGCGCGCCGGCGGCCACATAGGAGTGGCCCATGTTGTTGCGCGCGTCGCCCAGATACGCGTACGCGACGTCCCGGAGGGGCTTGCCGCTGTGCTCGCGCATGGTGAGCATGTCGGCGAGCATCTGCGTGGGATGCCACTCGTCGGTCAGGCCGTTCCACACCGGGACGCCGGCGTGCTCGGCGAGCTCCTCGACGAGCCGCTGGCTGGAGCCCCGGTACTCGATGCCGTCGTAGAACCGGCCGAGGACGCGGGCGGTGTCCTTCATCGACTCCTTGTGGCCGATCTGCGTGCCGCCCGGGTCGAGGTAGGACACGTGGGCGCCCTGGTCGTGCGCGGCGACCTCGAACGCGCAGCGCGTCCGGGTGGACGTCTTCTCGAAGATCAGCGCGATGTTCCTGCCGGTCAGCGCCCGGCGCTCCGTCCCGGCGCGCTTGGCGGCCTTCAGCTCGGCCGCGAGGTCGATGAGGTGCTCGAACTCCCGCGGCGTGAAGTCGAGTTCCTTGAGGAGGCTGCGGCCGCGGAGGTCCAGCGTCATGTCCGGTCTCCCGAGTACGAGGGCGGCGGTGTCAGGCGTCCCGGACGAGCGGGCAGGTCATGCAGCGCGGGCCGCCCCTCCCCCGGCCCAGCTCGCTGCCGCGGATGGTGATGACCTCGATCCCGTTCCGGCTCAGGTGGTTGTTGCTCGTCGCGTTGCGCTCGTAGGCGACGACGACGCCGGGCGCGACGGCGAGGACGTTCGCGCCGTCGTCCCACTGCTCCCGCTCGGCGGCGAACACGTCCTGCGTCGGGACGAGGACCCGGATGCCGTCCAGGCCGAGGGCGGCGGCGATCGCCCGGTGCATGTCCTCCGGCGGATGGTCGGTGATCTTCAGTTCCTTCTCGGTGTCGCCGGGCTCGACGGTGTGCGACGGCAGCATGCCCATCCCCGCGTAGGCGGTGAACACGCCGTGGTCGACCATCGTCATCACCGTGTCCAGGTGCATGAAGGCCCGCTTGTGCGGCATCCGCAGCGCGACGATCCGGGTGCACGACCCGGCGGCGAACAGCGACTGCGCGAGCATCTCGACGGCCTGCGGCTGCGTCCGCTCGCTCATCCCGACCAGCACGGCGCCGTTCCCGATGACCAGGACGTCGCCGCCCTCCAGCGTCGCCGGGGCCATCGCCGTCCCGCTGTTCCACACGTGGAAGCCGCCCTCCTCCGGCCGGCCGTAGCCGGCGGCGAACAGCGGATGCCACCGGTAGATCGCCTCCATGTTCACCGTCTCGCGCATCCGCGCCTTCTTGCGCATCGTGTTGATCGAGACGCCGTCGTAGATCCAGCAGGACGTGTCGCGGGTGAACAGGTGGTTCGGCAGCGGCGGCAGGATGAACCCGTCCATGGGGATGGAGTGGAACGCGATCGACGCGGGCGCGGAGATGCGCTCCAGGATCTCCCGCTTGGTGATGCCGCCGATCAGGAAGGAGGCCAGCTCCTGCACGTCCATGGAGTCGAAGCAGTTGCGGATCGCGTCGGTGGCCAGCGGGCCGAACCAGTGCGGGTCGACGACGGCGTCCAGGATGTGCTTGCGCGCCTCGGGGATCCCGATCGTCTCGGTCAGCAGGTCGATCAGCAGGTGCGTGCGCACGCCCTCCGCCCGCAGGACGTCCTCGAACTCCTCGTGCTCCTCCACCGCCCGCCTGACCCAGAGCACGTCGTCGAACAGCAGCTCCGCCGCGTTGGACGGGGTCAGCCGCTTCAGCGACAGCTCCGGCCGGTGCAGCAGCACCTCGCGGAGCCGGCCGGCCTCCGAATCGACGTGGAACCGCATCCCCCACCTCCTCGGGGCCCGGCCGCGGCGCCGCATGACCCCAGCTCACCGGGCACGGCCCGGCGACAGATCCGGAATTCCCCGCGCTCCGGCGCGCGAAACTGGACCGCCTCCGGCCGCGGGCTTCGCCCGGCCTTCACCCGCCCGAGCTGCGGGACCCCGCGCGGAGCCGTCCGGCCCCGGACCTAGACTCGTCTGCATGACACCCCCCGGAGGCGGCGGCCGAGACGACGCGGTCGAGCTGCACTCTCTCGTGAAGCGCTACGGCCCCGTCAGGGCCGTGGACGGCCTGTCGTTCAGCGCGCCGCGCGGCGCGGTGACCGCGCTGCTCGGCCCGAACGGCGCGGGCAAGACCACCACGATCGAGATCTGCGAGGGGTTCCGGCGGGCCGACTCCGGCACCGTCCGGGTCCTCGGCCTCGACCCCGCCGCCGACGGGCGGGCGCTCAAGCCGCGGGTCGGCGTGATGCCGCAGTCCGGCGGCGTCCCGGCGACGGCGCGGGCCGGCGAGTTCCTCAAGCTCGTCGCGTCCTTCCACGTCGCGCCGCTCGACCCGGCGGCCCTGCTGGAGCGGCTCGGCCTCACCGAGCACGCCCGCACCCCGTTCCGCCGCATGTCCGGCGGGCAGCAGCAGCGCCTCTCCCTCGCCGTGGCCATCGTCGGGCGGCCCGAGCTGGTCTTCCTCGACGAGCCGACCACCGGCCTCGACCCGCAGGCCAGGCACGCCACCTGGGAGCTCATCGAGGAGCTCCGCGCCGCCGGGGTGTCGGTGGTCCTCACCACCCACTACATGGAGGAGGCCGAGCGCCTCTCCGACCGCGTCGTCATCGTCGACCACGGCAAGGTCGTCGCCGAGGGCGCCCCCGAGGAGCTGACCGGCGCCGAGCGGCAGCTGCGGTTCCGCGCCCGCCCCGGCCTCGGCCTGGACGAGCTGCTCGCCGCGCTGCCGGCCGGCAGCGCCGCCAAGGAGTCGCCCGCCGGGCACTACCTGATCGAGGCGGACGTGCGGCCCGAGCTGCTCGCCACCGTCACCGCCTGGTGCGCCTCGCACGGCGTCATGACCGAGGACCTGCGCATCGAGCGCCGCACGCTGGAGGACGTCTTCCTCGAACTGACCGGACGGGAGCTGCGCTCATGACGACCCCGCTGGACCTGTCCCCGGCGCCGGGGGCCGTGCCGCTGCCGCGGATGGTGCTGTCGCAGGCCGGCTACGAGTTCCGCACCGTGCTGCGCAACGGCGAGCAGCTGCTGCTGACGCTGATCATCCCGGTGGTGCTGCTCGTCCTGTTCAGCGCCACGTCGCTGCTGGACCTCGGCGGCCGCCGGGTCGACTTCCTCACGCCGGGCGTCCTCGCGCTCGCGGTGATGTCCACCGCCTTCACCGGCCAGGCGATCGGGACCGGGTTCGAGCGGCGCTACGGCGTCCTCAAGCGGCTCGGCGCCACCCCGCTGCCGCGCGCGGGGCTGATCGGCGCCAAGACCGCCAGCGTGCTGGCGGTCGAGGCCGTGCAGGCCGCGGTGATCTGCGCGGTGGCGCTCGGGCTCGGCTGGCGGCCGGACGGCGACCCCGCGTCGGTGGTCGTCCTGCTGCTGCTCGGCACCGCCGCGTTCTCCGGGCTGGGCCTGCTCATGGCCGGGACGCTGCGCGCCGAGGCGACCCTCGCCGCCGCGAACCTCGTCTACATCCTGCTGCTGGCCGTCGGCGGCGTCGTGTTCCCCCTCGACAAGTTCCCCGGCCCGGTGCGCGGCGCCCTGGAACTGCTGCCGATCTCGGCGCTGGCCGAGGGGCTGCGCGACGTCCTGCGGGACGGCGCCGCGTTCCCCGCGCAGCCGCTGATCGTCCTCGCGGTGTGGGCCGCCGCCGCCCTCGCCCTCGCCGCCCGCTTCTTCAGATGGGAGTGACGGGTGGCGCTCGCTGACGCGCCCGGCGGCGCGTCGCGGGCGGCCGGGCGCGCCCCGCTCGCGGCGCGGCCGCTGTCGCTCGGGTCGGTGCCGCCGCCCGCGCTGATCCTCCTCGGCATCGTGTCCGTGCAGGTCGGCGCCGGCCTGGCCAAGCACCTGTTCGAGCGGCTGCCGCCGACCTCCGTGGTGTCGATCCGGCTGCTGGCCTCGGCGCTCGTGCTGGGCTTCGTCGCCCGCAAGGCGCTGCGGACCGTGCCGCGCGACCACCCGTGGACGAGCCTCGCCGTCGTCGCCGGGTACGGGATCTCCCTCGCCGCGATGAACTTCGCGTTCTACCAGGCCCTGGCGCGGATCCCGCTGGGCGTGGCGGTGACCGTCGAGTTCCTCGGCCCGCTGTCGGTCGCGATCGCCGGCTCCCGCCGCCCCCGCGACGCCCTGTGGGTCGTCCTCGCCGGCGCGGGCGTGGTCATGCTCGCCCGGGGCGGCGGCGCCACCGATCTCGCCGGCATCGCGTTCGCGCTGCTCGCCGCGGTCGGCTGGGCGTCCTACATCCTGCTGACCGCCGCCACCGGGCGGCGCATCCCCGGCACCACCGGGCTGGCCCTGGCCAGCATCATCGGGACGCTGGTCATGCTGCCGGGCGGCATCGCGGCCGGCGTCGCGGCGGGCGGCGGCGCCCTCCTCGACCCGACGCTGCTCCTGATCGGCCTCGGCGTCGGCCTCCTGTCGTCGGTGATCCCCTACTCGCTGGAGCTGGAGGCGCTGCGCCGGGTGCCCGCGCGCGTCTTCGGGATCCTGATGAGCCTGGAGCCCGCCGTCGCCGCGCTCGTCGGCGTGGCGGTCCTCGGCGAGGTCCTCGGCGCGCGCCAGTGGGTCGCGATCGCCTGCGTCATCGTCGCCTGCGCCGGCGCCACGCGGGGCCAGAAGGAACCGGTCGAGGCTCCCGAAGCCTGACCCGGAGCATCCGGGGGATCCGGAGGGCGTCCACCCACGGCGAAACCGTGCGAGTGGCGGCTCGGCGGGGCCGCGTGGAAGGATCGGCGTGTAAGGATCAAGGGGGCCACGGGTCGCCCCAGCGCGGGGAGAGGAGCAGCCGTGATCGGCCGGACCGAGGACCAGGGGATACCGCCCGAGTTCTTCGAGGCGGGGTCGGCGTCGTTCGTCGACTTCCTGCGCCTCCACTCCCCCGAGCTGCTGCCCGTCAACCGGCTGCCGGAGGGCGACGCCCCCGAGCTGCCGCACGGCACGACCGTCCTGGCGCTGACGTTCCCGGGCGGCGTCATGATGGCCGGCGACCGGCGCGCCACCCAGGGCAACCGCATCGCCTACCGGGAGCTGGACAAGGTCCAGCGCGGCGACGAGTTCTCCGCCGTCGCGTTCGCGGGGACGGTCGGGCTGGCGCTGGAGATGGTCCGGTTGTTCCAGGTCGAGCTGGAGCACTACGAGAAGATGGAGACCGTCTCGCTGTCGCTGCCCGGCAAGGCCCGCCGACTGGGCGCGGTCATCCAGGCCAACCTCGCGCAGGCGATGCAGGGCCTCGCGGTCGTGCCGCTGTTCGCCGGGTACGACCCAGGCTCGGGCGAGGGCCGCATCTACACCTACGACATCACCGGCGCCCCGCAGGAGGCCCGCGACTTCCACGCGGACGGGTCCGGCTCCCCCTACGCCATGGGCGCGCTGAAGAAGCTGTACCGGCGCGACCTGTCGCTGGAGGACGCCGCGACCGTGTGCGTCCACGCGCTCTACGACGCGGCCGACGACGACACCGCCACCGGCGGGCCCGACCCTACGCGGCGCATCTACCCGACGATCGCGGCCGTCACCGAGGACGGCTACCGGCGCCTGCCCGAGGACGAGGTCTCCGCGATCGCCGACGAGGTCATGCGCGCCCGGATGGACAACCCCGGCGGCCCGACCGCGCCCCTCCGCTGATCGGGGGACGTCAGGGCGCGGGCCGCGCGAGCACGGGGAACGTCGGACCCGGCTTCTAGACTCGGCCGTATGGCACGCGCGAACGAGGAGGCCGCCGCCCTCATCCAGGAGCTGGCCGACCTGCTGTCCATCACCGGCGGGGACGCCTTCAAGATCAGGGCGTACGAGAAGGCCGCGCGGGCGATCGCGGGCCACCCCGACGACATCGCCGGCCTCGACCTGGCCGGGCTCCGCGAGATCCCCGCCGTGGGCGAGGCGATCGCCAAGAAGGTCCTCGACTACACCGCCACCGGCACGATCCGGCAGGTCGAGGAGCTGCGCGCGCAGATCCCCGCCGGGGTGCGGGCGCTCACCGCCATCCCCACGCTCGGCCCGAAGAAGGCCCTCGCCGTCTACGAGGAGCTCGGGATCTCCTCGGTGGACGAGCTGGCCGCCGCCATCCGCGAGGGCCGGCTGCGCGGCCTGAAGGGCTTCGGCGCCAAGACCGAGGAGAACATCCTCCGCGGCATCGAGCTGATGCGCAGCTCGGGCGAGCGCGTCCTGGTCGACGCCGCCGCGGGCGTCGCCGACGAGGTCGTGGCCGCCCTGTCGGAGCTGCCCCAGGTGGAGCGGTGCGCCCACGCCGGGTCGCTGCGCCGGATGCGCGAGACGATCGGCGACGTCGACGTCCTCGCCGCGTCCCGCGACCCGCGCCCGATCATGGCGGCGTTCACCGCGCTGCCGTTCGCCGCGGAGGTCATCGCGGGCGGCGACAAGAAGACCTCGATCCGCACCGCCAAGGGCCTTCAGGTCGACCTGCGCGTCGTCCCGCCCGAGTCGTGGGGCGCCGCGCTGCAGTACTTCACCGGCTCGCAGGCCCACAACATCCGCACCCGCGAGATCGCCGTGAAGGCGGGCCTCAAGCTGTCGGAGTACGGCCTGTTCGACGCCGAGTCGAACGAGCTGATCGTCTCGGAGACCGAGGAGGAGGTCTACGAGCGCCTCGGCCTGCCCTGGATCCACCCCGCCCTCCGGGAGGACACCGGCGAGATCGAGGCCGCCCTCAGAGGCGAGCTGCCCCGCCTGGTCACCGTCGACGACCTGCGCGGCGACCTGCACACCCACACCGACCTGACCGACGGCGTCGCGTCCCTGGAGGACATGGCCGCCGCCGCGCGCGAGCGCGGCCTGGAGTACTACGCCGTCACCGACCACGCGCCGAACCTGGTCATGCAGCGGATGACGGACGAGAAGATGCTCGCCCAGCGCGCCGAGATCGCCGAACTCCAGAAGCGGTGCCCCGACCTGGTGCTGCTCCACGGCACCGAGCTGAACATCGACCCGGACGGGAACGTCGACTGGGACGCCGGCTTCCTCTCCGGGTTCGACGTCTGCGTCGCGTCCGTCCACTCCCACTTCACCCAGGACCGCGACGCGATGACCCGCCGGCTGATCCGGGCCTGCGAGAACCCGCACGTCCACGTGATCGGCCACCCCACGGCCCGCAGCATCGGCCGCCGCCCGCCCGTGGACGCCGACTGGGACGAGGTGTTCCGCGCCGCCGCCCGCACCGGCACCGCCATGGAGATCGACTCGTTCCCCGACCGGCTCGACCTGCCGGCCGACCTGATCCGCCGCGCCAAGCGGTTCGGGGTGAAGTTCTCCATCGACACCGACGCGCACTCGCTGGCGAACCACCGCAACATCCGCTACGGGGTCGGGACCGCCCAGCGCGGCTGGCTCACCCCGGACGACGTCATCAACACCTGGCCCCTCGACCGGCTCCGCGAGTTCCTCCGGCCGGCCTGACCGGCGGCCCTCCGGAGACGGGAGCCGTCAGGCGGGCTGCGGGGACTCGGGCCGCGGGGACTCGGCCTGCGGGG